>NZ_PYHT01000008.1:0-259620 GCF_003023875.1 Nocardia sp. MDA0666 | reverse complement strand
CACTTCTAGCTTCGTCGGCAGCGTCAGATGTGTATAAGAGACAGGACCCCGCGCGAGCGCGAAGTCCTCGAGCTGATCGCCAAGGGCATGTCCAACACCGAGATCGCCGAGGCGCTGTTCGTCGCCGAGCAGACCGTGAAAACCCATGTGTCCAAGGTGTTTTCCAAACTCGATCTGCGTGATCGCGCGCAAGCCGTGGTGATCGCCTACGAATCCGGCCTGGTCACGCCGGGTTGAGCGATCCGGGTAGGATCGCCACCTGGTACGTCGCCGGAAGGGGGAACGTAGGTGTTGAACAACGGTGACGTGTTCGCCGGCTTCACCGTGGAGCGACTGCTCGGTCAGGGAGGGATGGGATCGGTCTATCTGGCGCGGCATCCGCGTCTGCCCCGGTTGACCGCGCTGAAACTGCTGAATCGTGAGCTGTACACCGATGCCGAGATCCGCGCCCGCTTCGAACGCGAGGCCGATCTGTGCGCACAACTCGACCATCACGGCATCGTCGCCGTCTACGACCGTGGCGTCGAGGACGATCAGCTGTGGATCTGCATGCAATACGTGGACGGTGTCGATGCCGCCACGGTCGATCCGCTGACGCTGCCGCCGGAGCGCGCGGTGCAGATCGTCGAAGGTGTCGCCGACGCACTGGATTACGCGCACGGCAACGGTGTGCTGCACCGAGATGTGAAGCCCGCCAACATCCTGCTGGCCCGGGCGGTGAGCGGCAAGGGGGAGCGGGTCTTCCTCACCGATTTCGGAATCGCCCGTCTGCGTGAGGATTCCACGCACCTCACCCAGGCCGGCATGTTCACCGCCACCCTGGCCTACGCCTCACCGGAACAGATGACCGGTGTCGAACTCGACCACCGCTCCGATCAGTATTCGCTGGCGTGCGCCCTGTACTGGCTGCTGACCGGAACCGGGCCGTTCGACTCCGAACATCCCACCGAGGTGATCCGCGGCCACTTGCAACTGGCGGTCCCGCCCGCCAGCGCGCGGCGTGCCGGACTGTCTCCGGCGATGGACGGGGTGATCGCCCGCGCCATGGCCAAGCGGGCGTCCGAAAGATTCGGCAGCTGTATGGAATTCGCTGCCGCGGCGCGCGCGGCGCTGAACGCGCCTGCGGGGATGCCGACGATGAGCGGTGCGGCTCCGACGATGATCCGGCCCGGCGGGCCGTCGCCCGTACAGCCGAACTCGGCGCGAGTGCCCGCCGGACCGCATCCAGGTACCCACACGCAGGGATACTCGCCGGCGAACGGTGCAGGCGTGCCCGCCGGACCGCATCCCGGCACCCATACGCGGGGGTACCCGCCTGCGAACGGTGCTCGCGTGCCTACCGTGGTTCCCGCTGGGGGACAGCATTATTCGCCGGCCGCGAACACCGCCGGCCCGGCGAATGCCGCGTCCGCTCGGGTGCCGATGCCGGCCGCGACACACTCTCCCGCAGGGTATTCGGCGCCGCCACCCGGTTACCCGCCCGCCGCGGGCTCGGGCTACCGGCCGCAGCCGCCGAAGCGCTCGGGCGCGATGGTGGCGGCGATCATCGTCGCCGTGCTCGTAGTGGTGGCCATCGTCGTCACGATCGTCGTGGTGGTGCTGCAGAAGACTTCGAAGAGCGACGATTTCGCCGCCATGAAGTCGACTTTCCCGCAGTTGGTGAAGCCCTCGGGGACGGGAAGCAGCGGCGACGGATACGACGGCCAGTCCTGTTTCCGTGAGACCGACGGCAAGACGCTGCGCACGCCGGGCGACGCCGCCGATCTCCGTCTGGGTTCGTGGACCGCGGCCTGGGACTGCTGGGGAGCGGTGGACAAGCCCGAATACGCCGTCCTGTCCTACGACTCGTCATCGGATGCGCAACGCGTGATCGCGGGGTTGCCCGCCAACCGGAAGGGAGCGGGCGTCACGGGTAGCGACGTCGAATACGACAGCTACATGTGGAAGACGGCCGACTCCGCGATCCCGAACGAATTCTGGAAGGTCATCGCCTTCCGGGATTCGACGCGGTCGCGGTATCTGATCGTCGCGCACAACCAGTACTGGCCCAGCTTGGAGGAGGGCAAGACATACCAGGAGTTCGACACCTGGTGCAACGAGATGCCCATGGCCTAGGCAAGCTGGGCCGCCGGGGCCGCCGGCGGACCTCGCTCACCCGAAGAAGGCGGCGGCTTCCCCATGCCGATCGTTCGGCACCAGCTTGAGCTGCTTCGTCGCCTCCGCCAGCGACACCAGGCCGATCTCGGTGCCGTGCAACGCCACCATCTGGCCGAACTGGCCGGCGTGGACCGCTTCGGCGGCGTGCAGGCCGAAACGGGTGGCGAGCACCCGGTCGTAGGCGGTGGGTTTGCCGCCGCGTTGTACATGGCCCAGCACCGTGGTGCGGACCTCCTTGCCGATGCGGCGCTCGATCTCCACGCCCAATTGGTGGGCCACACCGGTGAACCGCTCGTGGCCGTATTCGTCGACCCCGCCCTCGCGCAGGTGGAACGAGCCCTCGGCGGGTTTGGCGCCCTCGGCGACCACGCAGATGAAATGCGAATCACCGCGCTGGAAGCGGCGTTTGATCATCGTGCACACCTCGTCGACATCGAAGGGCACCTCGGGGACGAGGGTGAGGTGGGCGCCGGAGGCGATGCCGGAATTCATCGCGATCCAGCCGGCGTGGCGGCCCATCACCTCCACCAGCATGACGCGCTGATGTGATTCCGCGGTGGTGTGCAGCCGGTCGATGGCGTCGGTGGCGATGCTGACGGCGGTGTCGTGGCCGAAAGTGGTGTCGGTGCAGTCGATGTCGTTGTCGATGGTCTTCGGCACGCCGACCACCGGCACACCTTCGTCGGAGAGCCAGTGCGCGGCGGTGAGGGTGCCCTCGCCGCCGATCGGGATGAGGGCGTCGATGCCGTTGTCGTCGAGGGTGCGTTTGATGCGTCCCAGGCCCTCGAGCAGCACGTCGGGATTGGTGCGGGCCGTGCCGAGCATGGTGCCGCCCTTGGTGAGCAGCCGGTCGGTGCGGTCGTCGTTGTGGATGTGGATCTTGCGATCCTCCAGTAACCCGCGCCAACCGTCCTGGAAGCCGACGATCGCGTCACCGTAGCGGCCGTTCGCAGTGCGAACGACAGCTCGGATGACCGCGTTCAAGCCTGGGCAGTCCCCGCCTCCGGTCAAGACTCCGATGCGCATGCCGCTATCTTGCCGCGCCCGGGCGCGCGGCGCAGCCCCGCCCCCGTTAACCGGCGGTTACAGCAACCGGCTACCACGGACAGGAGTCACTGCGCGGGGCGCGCTGATGCTATTGCGCGGGCGCGCAGTGACCGGCCGGAAGGTCGTCGAGATGTTTGGTGATCAGCCCCGCCATCTTGTTGAGAATCTGGGTGCCGTCGTCGAAGGTGCCCGAGGTCGCCTGGGCGGCAAGGGAAATGGCGACGTCACCGTTGGGTGTGGTCAGCAGCCCGAACTGGCGGACCAGGTAGTTGCCGCTCGGATCCGGCCCCCAGCCACCTTTGAAACGGGTGTTGTCCAGATGTCCGAGGCCCCACTGCTGGCCCCAGACCACCTTGCCCATCAGCGTGGTCACGGTGTCGGCATCGGGCAGGCAGGGCAGCCGCGACGCCCAGCGCACCTGGTCGGCCAGGGACCAGTCGGCCTGCCCGAACGCGGAGTATTCGGCACGGGAGCGGGTCGCGGGGACGGTCGTGGTGGTGTCGCCCCCTTCGCGCAGCACCGACTGCACCGCCTTGGCCGCGGCCTCGGGTGCGCCCAGCGCCTGCCACAGCCCGTCGGCCGCGGAGTTGTCGGATTCGGTGATGGCCGCCGACATCTGATACGTGCTGGTGTTGCCGTTGGTGCGCAGAACGGCAAGGGTCAGCGGAACTTTCATCGTCGACCAGGACGGCCCGGTGGTCCAATCGCCCATCTGTGCGGTGCGCTGGCCGCCGACCGGCATGATCGCCATACCGGCGCGTCCGTCCAGACTCGGTCGCAGAGCGGTGAAATCGGCTGCCAGCGAACCCGGCAGCGCGAACATCGTGACGGGGGCGGACGAGGTACTCACCCGGGTCGTCGTGGTCGCCGCGGGGGTGTCGGTGGCGTTCGAGCAGGCCGCCGGGCTCAGTAACAGGCTCGCCCCGAGCAGCGCTGCCGCGCAGCGGCACACTCGAAAAGCCATGGCCCGCTTCGTGCTCGGCCGGAGTGGTGCGTGCACCCGTTCACCTCCACATCGTGCGGACGGCCCCGCACGGCACCATCCGTCAGACGAGGAATTGTGTGCGGTCGCGGCCCGCGGGTCAAATGCGCGGACCGTCGGCGGCGCATATGAGACGACTGCGCAATCACCGCTCGCATTCGCCGCCGTGCAGTTCGTGCACGTGTTCGGACAGCAGCGCCGACATCCGGTCCATCATTTCGACCGCGTCATCATAGGATCCCGAATCCGGTTGTGCCGCAAGGGCTACCGCGAGCTGGCCGGACCAGGTGGGTACCAGGCCGAACTGGCGGACCAGATAGGCTCCGGTGTCGTCGTCGGGCCCCCAGCCGCCCTTGTACTCGGCGCCGACGAACGAACCCAGGCCCCAGCTCTGGCTGTCGGTGATCTGCTGCATCAGATCCACCACTCGTGAGGCGTTGTGCAGGCACGGCAGCCGGGCGGCGAAGCGCAACTGATCGACCAGACTCCATTGAGTGGCGCCGAAAACCATCGGGTCGTCGATGGATTGGCGCGCATCCGGATTGTGCCGGTCGGCGACATCGGTGGTGGTGTCGCCGGCCTCGCGCAGCACCGCCTCGACCGCTTCGGCCGCGGGTTCGCCGCCGCCCAGCGCGATCCAGAGTGCTTGCGCCGCATCGTTGTCCGATGCGGTGATGGCGGCTTGGGCGACATCGGCCAGCCCGACCGGATCCCGCCGCAGCGCCGCGAGGGCGAGAGGCACCTTGATCGTCGACCAGGCGACCCCGGTCGTCCAGTCGCCGAGGGTGATCACGTGGTCGCCGCCCACGGCCATCACCGCCAGGCCCATGCGGCCCGGTAGTTGCGCGCGCAGGTTGGCGAAACCGGCCACCAGACCGCTGGGCAGGGTGAGCGTCGAGTGGGGAACGGGCGCCGGGCGCACCATGTCGGTGGCCGGCCGGGCCAGGCCCGGGTCGGTGCTGACCGCGGCACCGTGTGCCGCGCACGCCGAAACGAGAAGTGTGACAACTGCCAAGAACAACCGCCGCCGACCCTGGCGCCCGGTGGGCGTCGGGTCAGTAGACATAGACCACCGCGTTGTCACCGCCCGTACAGGTGACGACCTTTCCCGAGCTGGTGCAGGTCATCGGATAGGACCGGCCCGTCACCGGACTCACCGCGATGATCGAGGTGCTGGCCTCGGCGGTGGCCGCGCTGGTCGCGCCGTGTGATTCGGCCGCCTGCGCGTACGCCTTGCGCACCGCTTCCGCGAAACCGCAGGAGGTCACCTCGGATCCGGTCGCGGTCTTGCCGAACGAGCCCTGCGACGTCGATGTCTGCGAGCACGGGGTCGCGCCGACCGGAAGGTTGGCCGATGTGCCGGTCGTGGTCGGCGCCGCGGTCGTGCTCGGTGCGGAGCTGGTCGCCGGTTGCTGAGCGGTCACCGCCGGGGCGGCCGGCCCCGCCGCGGTGGCCGGATGATCGTCGCTGCCCGACGAGCCGAAGACCTGCCAGCCGACGACGCCGAGGCCGGCCAGGACCGCCGCACTCAGGACGCCGAGAACGACCGGAACCGCGACCGATCGCGAGCGCTTCGCGGGGCGGGCATCTTCCGAACCCGTTGCCGCGAAGGCATATTCGTCATCGGAGTAGTCGTCGTCGGCGTAGCGGTCGTCGTCCTCGTACCGGGCTTCGTCGTATCGGTCGTCGTCGTATCGGTCGTCCTCGTCGTAGCGAGCGTCGTCGCGGTAGCGCAGATCGTCGTCGTAGCGGGTGTCGTCGCCGTAGTCCTCGTCGCCCGGCCGGCCGACGTCGAGGAACTGGGTATCGCCCGCTGCCTGCGCGACGGTGCCGAACTGCGAGACGTCGAGGAAACGGGTGTTGTCCTCGGCGCCGGGGGTGCGATCGGCGCCGCCGGTTCGGAACTGCGAGACGTCGATCAGTTCGGTCTTCTCACCGGGCTGCAGATCCGCGTCCGATCCGAGGGCGGTGCCGGCACCGGATCGCGCTGACACCTCGGGATCGTTGCCGAACTGCCCCGGGTCGAGCAGTTGGGTGCGGTAGTCGGAACCCGGTGTCGAATCCTGCTCGGCCACAGGCTGTTCGGTGCGAGTCTCCGCACTCCCGATCACGCCGTACGCGCGGGTCGGTTCGGCCGCGGGCCGACGGGTCGGTTCGGCCGCGCGGGGCACGACCGGTTCCGCCGCCTGCCGTGCCGAACCGGCCGCCCCGGCCGCGGGCGGCTTGCGCATCGGCAGGCTCGGCAGCGACGCCGGTTTCGACTGCGCCGCAGCGGATTCGGCGGGCAGCGTGAAGTGGAATTCGCCCGGTTCGACCAGCGTCGGATCGGCGGGCCGGATGATCGGCAGATCGCCGGAGGTATCGCGCTCGTCCTTGCCGGGCGGCGGGATGATGCGCAGCGTGCCCGTGTTCTGGACCGGGGCAGCCCCCGTTGGGGCTGAAACAGGCTGTGCCGCAGCGGCTTCCGTGGATTCGGCTACCCCGCCCGCGGCCGTCTCGCCCGCGGCGGCGGAGCTGCGTGGCTGGAAGTTTGCCGCGATCGTCGGTCCGTCCGGTCCGAACGGCTGGAACGTCGTCGGCTCCGGCGTGCGGCGGTAGTCGTTGTCCCGTGCCGCCGCCACGGACACCGGGTCGGGACCGTCGGACGGGTTCGCGCCGCGCGGAGTGTTCGCGAGAAGTTCCGCGCCGAACACCTTCGGTGTCCCGGAATCGAACGGCGTCCCCGCGGTACCCGAGTCGGCGGGCACACGGCCGCCCAGCCCCAGCGCCGCGCGGGCGGCGGCCGCGAACTGTCCGGCGGTCTGGAACCGGTCGGCGGGCGCCTTCGCCATCGCGCGCGCGATCACATCGTCGATCGCCTCGGGCACGCCGGCGCGGGCGGTGCTGGCTCGCGGCGGCGGTTCCGACAGATGCGACCGGATCAGCACGCTGACGCTCTCGGCGGGGAACGGCGTCGCACCGGTCAGGCATTCGTGCAGGACACACGCCAGCGAATAGATGTCGGCGCGGGCGGTCACGGGCCCGGAGTCGAATCGTTCCGGCGCCATGTAGGTGTAGGAACCGGCGGCGTGGCTGCCGGTGGTGTGCGGGTTGTCGCCCTCGTCGCGGGCGATGCCGAAGTCGGTGAGATACGCGAAGTCGGCCGGGGTGACGAGGATATTGGCCGGTTTCACATCCCGATGGACCAGCCCGGCGGCGTGGGCCGCATCCAGCGCGGCGGCCACCTGCTCGACGATCGCCACCGCGCGGTCGGTATCGAGCTTGCCCTGCCGGCGCAGCAGGGTGCGCAGGTTCTCGCCGCGCACCAGCCGCATATCCAGGAACAGAGAGCCGCCGGTCTCACCCCAGTCGTGGATCGGGATGATGTGTGGTTCGGCCAGCCGCGCCGCCGCTTGCGATTCGCGGCGGAAGCGGTCCTGATACGTCGCGTCCTGAGCGAGCTGTTCGGGCAGAATCTTGAGCGCGACGACGCGATCCCTACCGGTATCGAACGCCTCGTACACCTCGCCCATACCACCGCGACCGAGCAGCGAGCGCACCTCGTACGGGCCGAATCTGGTGCCGACCCGTGACCTCGGCACATCCACCGGTGAACCTCCAACTCCTGGGCAAGGTGGCGAACCTGCCCGGCGCCGCACCGGGTTGCCTGCCCCTCAGAACGCCGATTCTCCGGGTGCGACCACGCCGTGGTCAAACGCGAACACGATCGCGGCCGCCCTGTCCCGTAACCCGAGCTTGCCGAAAATGTGTCCGACGTGGCTCTTTACCGTTACTTCGGAGATGCCGAGTTCGCCGGCGATCTCGGAGTTGACCCGCCCGCGGCCGATCAGTTTCAGCACCTCGAGCTCGCGCGCGGTCAGCTCTGCCATGCGCGAGCGAGTGTCCGCGGGGACCGGACGCGCCGTCCGATAGGCCGAGAGCACCCGGCCGGTGACGGACGGATCGAGCCAGGAGCCGCCCTCGGCCACGGTGCGCACCGCGCGGATCAGATCCTCGGCGGGGGAGTCCTTGAGTATGAAACCCGCCGCACCGGCCCGCAGCGCGCCCGAGAGCAGATGGTCGTCGTCGAAGGTGGTGAGTACCAGCACCGGCGGCGCGTCCGGCCGGGTCCGCAGCCGCCGCGTCGCATCGATGCCACCGACCCGCTTCATCCGCAGATCCATCAGCACCACGTCCGGACGGTGTTCGGCCAAGGCGGCCGGCACCTCGTCGCCGTCGCCGCATTCGGTGACCACGAAGCCGTCGCGGCGGCGCAGGATCCTGCGCAGCCCACCTCGCACGAGTTCCTGATCGTCGACGACGAGCACGGTGGTGGTGGCGGTATCGGTCTCGGTGAGCGGGGTCTGACCCGGGTTCACATGCCCTCCTGTGTTCTGCGGGACACTCTCACCGGTCCTCCTGGCGTTTGCGGGTGAGCGAGGTGATCGCGTCGCGCACCATCGTCAAAGGATCGTCGAGTCCGCTCACCGGGCAGACCTCGTCGGGAGCGAGGGGGATGCGGGCGCGCACCTGCCAGTACTCGCCCGCTCGGCCGGCCGACAGGTTGCCGTTCAGGGTGGCCGTGCGCTGGCGCATGCCGCTGATCCCCATCCCGCGGCCGGTGCGCGGGGCCGGGCCCTGCGGCAGCGTGTTGCGCACGCGCACGGTCACTTCGCCGGGCAGCACGGCGATATCGAGCGACGCTTGGGCGCCGGGAGCGTGTTTGGCGATATTCGACAGCGATTCCTGGCTGATCCGATACAGCGCCAGACCCGTCGACGCGGACACCGCGGCGGTGTCGCCGGTGAGGTGGTAGGTCACCGGCAGTCCGGCGCCGACGAAATCGGAGACCAGGTCGGCGATGTCCTCGAGCCCCGGTTCGGGTGTCAGCGCGGAGGGGCGCTGATCGAGCAGCCCCACGGTGTGCCGGATATCGGCCATCGCCTGGCGGCCGAGGCGTTCGGCATCGCCGAGTGCGTCGATGGCCTCGTCGACATCGCGATCGGTCTCGAGTGCGTGCCGGGCCGCGGTCAGGTGCAGCAGGGTGACGCTGAGGGAATGGGCGATCACGTCGTGGACCTCGCGGGCGATCCGGCGGCGTTCGTCGTCGGCCGCCTGCGCGGAGCGGATGGCCTGATTCTCGCGTTCCTGATCCAGCGACTGCCGCTGGAATTGCAGCATCAGACCGACCATCCAGCCCAGCACGATCGCGACGACGTACACCTGCACCAGTTCGGCGGAGCCCAGGGCGTAGAAGATGACGATCTCCGCGACCGCGGCGATCGTCCAGAACAGGCTGACCCGTTTCGGTGCGATCGCCCCGATCATGCCGACCATCACGGTCAGCACCAGCGGAGAACAGTCGGGTGAGACCGGCTGCAGCAGGAACAGCGCCTGGGCGGTGAGCGCGGACAGTCCGAAAACGGCCGGCTTCGGGGGCAGATCGAACAAGAACAGCAGCGGATAGCAGGCGAACAGCAGCGCCACCGCGAGGAAGGGCACCCCCGTCGAGAAGTACTGGCTGCGCAGCGACGCGGCCGCGACCGCCGACACCACGACCGCGACGTCCGCCGTGACGACCACCGAGACGGGATAGCCGTAGGACTTCTCCTCGACCCGCTGCCGCAGCGTGCCGGCCGGATCGTGCGCGAGGTCCAAGAGTCGCCGCGCGACCCGCCCCAGCGCCAGGCGTGCCCGGCCCGGGCGCCGCGGTGCGTGCGGCGATACCTCCGCACGGTCGTCGGCGCTGGTCAGGTCCATAACAGTCAGGCTAGTCGCCCACGGGTGGTCGCTGCATCGTTCCCGGAAAGGGCCCACGCTCCTACCGTGGTAGGACGCGAAGTCTCGTCTGCGGCACGACGTATCCGCGGTGGCGCCTCCGTAGCGTGAGTCGCACAGTGTCCGGCAGAGAGGTTCGGACACCCGGCCCGAGGAGATGGGTGCGATGACTTGGCAAGACCAGCACGCTCGTACCGAAATCCTGCACGAGGTGCTCGCCCGCGCGGCCGTCGATCCGGCCACTCCGGGCCTGTTCTACGACCTGCCCGAGTGCGATCGGCTCTTCGGCGGGCCCACCGGAGTGCTTGCCGCCCTGCGGTATCGGTGGGACAACCACCTGCACGCCAAACTCGACCAGGCCCAGCTGCAGGGACAGTCCCCGAGCGAGGCCTATCGGGAATTGGCCGCCGAACAACCGGTACTGCGTGCCGTGCTCGACGCACACGAGGTCCGGCATTGGCATCGGGAGCCGGCCCTGGCACGCTGAGCGACGATCCGACCCGGTTGCGGCGCAGTCGAACCCGCGCCGCCACCGCGACCGACAGCAGAAAGAGGGTGGGGCGACCGCCATGTTGGAATTGACCGACGTAGTCAAGGAATACCGGGTGGGTGAACAGCGGGTTCGCGCCCTCGACACCATCAGCCTGCGCATCGAGGCGGGTGAATTCACCTCCGTCATCGGCCCGTCGGGCTCCGGGAAGAGCACGCTGCTACATCTGCTCGGCGCGTTGGATTCACCGGATTCGGGATCCATCACCTTCCGGGGTGAGGAGATCGGCTCCCTCGACGACAACCGGCAATCCGAATTCCGCCGCCACCGTGTGGGTTTCGTCTTCCAGTTCTTCAACCTGCTGCCCACTCTCTCGGCGTGGGAGAACGTCGCGGTCCCGAAACTGCTGGACGGCACCGGATTACGCAAGGCCAAGCCGCGGGCGCTGGAACTGCTCGACCGCGTCGGCCTGGCCGATCGCGCCGAACATCGCCCCGCGGAACTGTCCGGCGGCCAGATGCAGCGGGTGGCCGTCGCTCGCGCGCTGATCATGGACCCGCCGCTGATCCTCGCCGACGAACCCACCGGCAATCTGGACTCCAAGACCGGCGCCTCGATTCTGGAGCTGCTCGGCGACATCTCCGGCGCGGGCAATTCGGTGGTGATGGTCACCCACGACATGGGAGCCGTCGAATACTGCGATCGCGTGATCACTCTGCGGGACGGGCGCATCGGTTCCGACGAACCGGTTTCCGCGCGCGGCCGCGAGGTGCACGACGGTGACGAGGTGGTGCGCGCGTGATCACGGCCGGCTGGGATCGGTTGCGGCTGTTCAATATCGGAGAGCTGTTCACCCACAAGGGCCGCACCGCCATGTCGATGGCGGTCATGGGGGTCTCGGCGGGACTGCTGGTGGCGGTGCTCAGCATTTCCGGGTCGGTGACCGGTTCGGTGGACCGGCTGACCTCGGCGCTGGGCGGTAAGGCGCAACTCGAGATCTCCGGCGTCACCGCGAGCGGATTCGGACAGGACCTGGTACCGCAGGTGCGCGCGGTCCCCGGCGTCGAGGCCGCGGTGCCGATGATCCGCACCGGGGTCGGCAATCCGGCCGACCGCACGCTGCTCATCGGCGCCGACGCATCGGTCTCCGCACTCGGCAGCGATCTCAACGGGGCGATGAGCGCGCAGGCGGCGAAACTGCTGTCGGTTCCCAGCGGCGTTCTCGTCGGCGCGGGGCTGGGCCGGCACGAGGGCGACACCTTCACACTGGGCAACCGGCAGGTGACCGTGGCCGGGGTGCTCGACGACGCCACCTCGCACAAACTCAACGGCGGGCACATTGTCATCGCCACGCTGCCCGTCGCCCAGCAACTCGCCGGACGGGCCGGCATGCTCGACTCCATCCAGATCGTGCCGAAGCCGGGAACCGATGTCGGACAGCTGCGTTCGGCGCTGACCACACTGGTGAGCGGCCGTGCCGTGGTGGCCGATCCGAGTCTGCGCACCGCCCAGGCGAGCGGCGCGATCCAGCTCGTCCGCTTCTCCACGACGATGGCTTCGGCTGCGGCGCTGATCGTTTCGGGCTTCCTGATCTACAACGCGATGAGTATGGCGGTGGCACAACGCCGCCCGACACTGTCGCTGCTGCGCGCGATCGGCGGGCGGCGGCGCCCGATGGTGCGTGATCTCATCGTGGAGGCGGCCGTCATCGGGTTGATCGGCGGCGCGATCGGTTCGGTGGTCGGCATCTTCGCCGGCCGCATGTCGATCGACACGATTCCCTCGGCCATGGTGGCGGCGGTGGACACCCGTACCGAATACATGGTGCCCGGATACGCGATTCCGTTCGCGATCGCGGCCTGCGTGCTCGCCAGCGTCGCCGCCGCGGCGATCGCGGCTCGCCAGGTCTACAAGGTGCAACCCATCGAAGCGCTCGCGCCGGTCGGCGTGTCGAAGGCCGATGCGGTGGGGCCGTGGCTGCGCTGGGGTGCGCTGGTGGGCGGCCTGGTCATGGTCGGTGGCGCGATTTTCATCGCCCGCGCCGATCTGGGGCGGGCCTCGCTCGCCGCGATCTCGCTGTCCATCGCGGGCGCGGTCGGCCTGTGTTTCGCCGCGATGGGCCCGATCGTGCGCCTGGCCGCGGCGGTGGCCCGTATCTTCGGAGCGCCCGGCGCGCTGGGGGCGACCACCATCGAGCGGGCTCCGCGTCGCGTCTGGGCGACGGCGATGACGGTGATGATCGGCGTCACCGCGACCGTCGCGATGGGCGGTGCCTCGAGCAATCTGGTCGATTCGGCGACGGACTCGTTCTCCGATCTCGGCCGACGCGACGCCTACATCAGCCCCACCTCGCTGGCCGAATTCCCCACGGGGCCCTTGCTTCCGGCCGATCTGAAGGAGGCCGTGCGGCGGGTTCCCGGGGTCGCGGATGTGGGATCGGCGCAGATGGCCTTCGCCACCGTGGGCAGCGATCGGGTGATGTTGCAGGCCTATCAGTCCAATATCCGGTCGTCGGTCCTCGCGGATCTGGGACCCGATGTGTTGCAGCAGATGTCGACCGGCGAGGGCGTGGTGCTGTCGCGCGACGTGGCACGCTCCCTCGGCGCCGGCGCGGGCGCACAACTCGAACTGCCCACGCCGACCGGCATCCATTCCGTGCGAGTCCTGCGGGTGATCCCGTACTTCTCGGCGCTGTCGGGCATCGTGCTGATGGATCTGGACGTCCTGCGACAGTGGTACGACCGCCCGGGAGAGACGATCCTCGGCGTCAACTTCGCACCCGATGCCGACAAGGCGCAGGTGATCGACGCGATCCGCGCGGTGGTGCCGCCCGGACTGCACGTGGACACCGGAGCGCAGGCGCTCGCGGCGGTATCGCAAGGGGTGCAGCAGGGTACGTCGCTGTCCGGTTCGATCCTGTGGATCGTGGTGCTGGTCTCCACCGCGGCGCTGCTGAACACGCTGATGCTGTCGGTCCTGGAACGCCGCCGCGAACTCGGCGTGCTGCGCGCCATGGGCACCAGTCGCCGATTCCTGTTGCGCACGGTGCTCACCGAGGCCGCCGGCATCGGATTGGCCGGTGCCGCATTGGGTTTGGTGACCGGTGCGGCCGTGCAATATCTGGCCACCATGGCGATGGGTCACGCGATGACCATCGACGTGGTGTATCGCCCGAGCCCCATGTTGCTGGTCTACGCCGTCGCCGCGCTGGTGCTGGCCCTGCTCGGCTCGATTCCGCCGTCGCTGCGGGCGGCCCGCATGCCGATCGTCGAGGCCATCGCCGTCGACTGATCGAGTCAGGAGGGGAAGTCCCACGTGGCCGGGCGCGTGGGACTACTCCTTCCGGGCCGAGAGTCGGTCGGCGCGGCGGCCGGTGGCCGTTAGATTGGCGGAATGGACGAATCGGATGCCGTCGGCCCGCCCGTGTCCGCGCCGGATACGGGTGCGAAATCACCCGGTCCGATCGCCGCCGCCATCGCCGTGTTCGCCGTCGCCGTGCTGATCTGCCTGTATTACGGCTGGTGGCCGTCCCGATTCGGCAGTATGCGGTGGGCCGATCCCTTGCTCGCCGCCGCGGGGGCACTGGTCCTCCTCGCCGCCGCTGGATTGCTGTGGACGATCCGCACCCTGTACGTGCTCGGACGAGACCGCCGATGGTCGTGGTGGGTGCTGCCCGTGCCCCTGACCGTGCTGGCCGCCGGTCTGATGGTGATCCTCGCGCCGAGAACGACATTCGACGAGATGCGCCCGGATTTCGAACGCGTCGCCCGCGAGCTGCTGGCGGGGCCCGACACTGTCCGGAGCAATTTCGAGATCGGGCGGTTCGACATCGCCTATGCGCGCGCGGATTCGGGTGGCGCGGTCTACTTCGTCGAGGCGGGCGGGCTCGGGCTGGACACGAGCAGCGGGTGGGCCTATTCACCGAACGGCAGGCCGGCCGGATTCGACGATTTCTCGGCGACGCACCTCGCCGGACCGTGGTACGAGTTCACCGCGGTCTGGCGGACGTGACTCGGGTCGGCGCAGCGTCGTCGGTGCCCTTACATAAACTGTTCAGCATGACTGCACCCACGGTGGACTTGATGGACTATGCCGACGTCATCGACCGGTACGAGCCGGTGCTGGGCATGGAGGTGCACGTCGAACTGGGCACCGAAACCAAGATGTTCTGCGGGTGCCCGACGGCCTTCGGCGCCGAGCCGAACACGCAGGTCTGCCCGGTATGTCTCGGCTTGCCGGGTTCGCTGCCGGTGGTCAACCAGCAGGCCGTGGAGTCGGCGATCCGCATCGGTCTCGCGCTGAACTGCTCGATCACCCCGTGGGGCCGGTTCGCGCGCAAGAACTACTTCTACCCGGATCAGCCGAAGAACTACCAGATCAGCCAGTACGACGAGCCGATCGCCACCGACGGCTACCTCGATGTGGTGCTCGACGACGGCTCCGTCTTCCGGGTCGACATCGAACGTGCCCACATGGAGGAGGACACCGGTAAGTCCCTGCACGTGGGCGGCGCCACCGGCCGCATCCACGGCGCGAGCCATTCGCTGCTGGACTACAACCGGGCCGGCGTGCCGCTGATCGAGATCGTCACCAAGCCGATCACCGGCGCCGGTGAACGTGCCCCCGAGGTGGCTCGCGCCTACGTCACCGCACTGCGCGATCTGCTGAAGGCGCTCGACGTCTCCGACGTGAAGATGGAGCAGGGTTCGCTGCGCTGCGATGCCAACGTATCGCTGATGGCCAAGGGCGCCAAGGAATTCGGCACTCGCACCGAGACCAAGAATGTGAACTCGCTGCGCAGCGTCGAGGTCGCGGTGCGCTACGAGATGCGCCGCCAGGGCGCGGTGCTCAGCGCCGGCGGCACCGTGATCCAGGAGACCCGGCACTTCCACGAGAGCGACGGTTCCACCTCCCCGGGCCGGGTGAAGGAAACCGCCGAGGACTACCGCTACTTCCCGGAGCCGGACCTCGAGCCGATCGCACCCGACGCCGACTGGGTCGAGAAGCTGCGCGGCACCATCCCCGAATACCCGTGGCTGCGCCGCGCCCGCATCCAGGCCGAATGGGGTCTGTCCGACGAGGTGTTCCGTGATCTGATCAACGCCGGCGCGCTCGACCTGATCATCGCCACGGTCGACGCCGGCACCACGGTCGACGCCGCCCGCGCCTGGTGGGTCAACTACCTCACCGAGCAGGCCAAGGAGCGTGAGGTCGCCCTCGAGGATCTGCCGATCACGCCGAAGCAGGTCGCCGAGGTGGTCGCGCTGGTCGACGCCAAGACCGTCAACTCCAAGGTCGCGCGTCAGGTCGTCGATTTCGTGCTGGCCGGTGAGGGCGATCCGGGGCAGATCGTCGAGGCCAAGGGGCTGGGCATGGTGTCCGACGACTCGGCCCTGCAGTCCGAGGTCGACAAGGCCCTGGCCGCCAACCCGGACATCGCCGACAAGATCCGCTCCGGCAAGGTCCAGGCCGCCGGCAAGATCGTCGGTGACGTCATGAAGGCCACCCGCGGCCAGGCCGACGCCGCCCGCGTCCGCGAACTGGTCCTCGCCGCCTGCGGCGCCGCCTGAGTTCTCGAACCCCGAGGCCCGGTCCACTGCGGCCGGGCCTTCGACGTGGCTGACTAGTCCGGTCCACCGCCCGCGCCGCCCTTCGGCGGCGGGATGCGCACGATCCGGTCGTCCAGCGGACCCGCGGCGGCGGGCTTGTTGACCGTCCCCACCCAGACGTTGCCGTCGGCGCCCAGCGCGGCGCCGCCGAGGGAGCCGTATTTGTCCTGGGCCACCATCGTCGGGGCGGTGGTCACCGCGTGGGTGGTGGGGTCGGCGTCGGCGAAGGCCAGCGCCTTGGCGCCCGACATCGAGACCGCGACGCCGTCCACCGCGGCCGCGCAGCCACCCGCACCCGGTTTGTCCGGCCACGTCCAGGCGGTGGCGACGGCGCCATCGGGTCCCAGGCGCTGCAGCCGGTCCTCGGTCGCGGTGCGGTCGGTGAACCAGATGGTGTCCTTGTGGTCGGGGCACACCCCGCCCGCGGTGCCGATGCCCGACGCCACCACCTTCGGATCGGCGTTGCCCGGCGCCGGATCGTCGATCTCGAGCAGCTTGCCCGCCAGGGATCCGGGGTTGTTCGCCGCGCCCGGATTGCCGGCGTCACCGGTCAGCACCGCCAGCTTGGTCGGTGAGACGAAGGCGAGGGAACCATGATTTCCGTTGGCGCCCTTGGGAATTCCGGTGAGAATCGGTTTCGGATCGCCGCCCGCGCCGATGCGCACGACGCGATTGTCCGAGGCGGTGGTGACGTAGGCGTAGACCAGGCCGTCCTCGCCGTAGCTCGGCGAGAGCGCGACATCGCTCAGCCCGCCGTCGCCGGCCGCGTCGACGTCGACCCGGGCGACCTCGAGCGGCTGCGGCGGCGCCTGGCTCGGATCGACGGCGGTGACCTTCAGAATGCGCCCGGTGGTGCGCTCGGTGACCAATGCCTGCTGCCCGTCCGGCAGGACCGTCAGCCCGCCGGTGGTGTCCAGGCACGACACCACGACCGCCGGATCGGGATCGATACACGGCCCGGTGGGACGCTGCCCGGTCGGCGGCGGAGTTTTCGGTTCGCTGGTCGGGCCCTGCCCCTCGGGTTCGATGGTGGGCGCGGGAGTGAACGGTTTGGACGCGGAATCGTCGAAGCGGGCACAGCCGACCACCAGGCCGGCGGTGACGGCGAGGATCGACGCGACACGGCCGACGACAACCACACTCATTGCCCAAACGTTACGGAAATACCGCCGCGCGCGCTCGCAGGGGGCCGGGCCACACCGCGCGGACCGCCACGGCGACTCCGGTTCGTGCTGGCGGGGCGCGCCGCAGGACCTGCCGGGCGCGGCTGACACGCCGGGACCAGACCACGCGCCCGCTCGTTCGGCGTCATACTCTGTGCCCGTGACGGACAAGCCGAATCAAACACCGGAATCGAATCAGCCGTCGGGGCGGCCGTCGGGCTCCGGACCGACGGCAGGCAGCCCCTACGACAATCCGACCGGCGAATTCCCCTCGGTGAAACCCGCGGTGGGCAAGGATGTTCCGCGGACCGAGGACGATTTGGGCCTGGACCCGGACGTACCGGCCGCGGGTGCCGAGCACACCGGCGCCACGAAGGCGAAGAAGGGCCCCACCGGCACCGCGGCCGCCGGCGCTACCGCCGCGAGCGCAGCGCACCCCGGTGCTGGCCGTGGCACCGAACACCCCGGCGCCGAGCCCCCCGGCACTGAGCACTCCGGTTCCGAACACATCGACGCCGAGCATCCCGGCACTGCTCCGGCCGGCGCCGTGCCCGCCGATGCGGAAGCGCCCACCTACGCCTTCGCCACGATCCCGCCCGCCCGGGCCAACGGCGAGACCGAGCGTCTCCGTCGCCCGCGCGAATATCGCCGCGGCACACTGGATCTGGGTCTACTGGGCCTGCGCTTGACCGTCGGCCTCACCTTCCTGTACCACGGCCTGCAGAAGCTGGCGGGCTGGTTCCACGGACCCGGTCTGGACGGCACCCGGCACATGCTCGAGCAGGGCGGCTGGAAGCACATCGAACTGTCCACCGCGATGCTCACCGTCTCCGAGGTCGGCGGCGGCGCGCTGATCATCCTCGGCCTGGCCACCCCGCTGGCGGCCGGTGCGGTCCTGGCCTCGATCTCGACCGCGTGGCTGTGGAAGCAGGGCATGGCTCCCGACTTCCAGTACCGCCCGGTCGAATTGGAGTCGATCCTCGCCGGCGCGGCGGCCTCGCTGATCCTCACCGGCCCCGGCCGCCTGTCGTTCGACCGCAACCGCGGCTGGGCCGTCCGCCCGTCGTGGGGTTCGTTCGCCTGCCTGGTCCTGGCACTCGGGGCAGCGGCCGCGGGCTGGATCTTCCTGCACGGCGGCAACCCGTTCGTGGGGATCTTCTAGAGTCGTCCCGTGTCGAATCCCGTTGAGCCGTCGAGTCACCGTGCGATCGAACGCCTGATCGCCGACTACGCCCTGCTGGTCGACCAGGGCGATTTCGGCGGCGTCGGAGCCCTGTTCGCCACGGGCAGCTTCGGCGGCAGCGGCGCGCGGATCGAGGGCAGCGCCGCGGTGGAGAAGATGCTGTCCGCCACCGTGATCCGCTACGACGACGGCACTCCCCGCACGAAACACCTGGTCACAAACCTGGTGATCGAGGTCGACGAGGCCGAGGGCACTGCCACGGCCAGATCGTATTTCACCGTCCTGCAAGCCACCCCCGACCTACCACTGCAACCCATCGTGAGCGGCCGCTACGCCGACCGCTTCCACCGCACCGATGGCACCTGGGCCTTCGCCGAACGCGCGGTCACCATGGACCTCATCGGCGACGTCAGCCATCACCTGCGCAGGTAGGTGGCCGCGACCACACCCACTGAAAACGGCCGCTCCCGTCGGAGAGCGGCCGTTTCGCGGTCACTGGTCGCCCAACTGCCGCAGACCCGGAACCGGCCCGGATGAGCTCCGGCGCGGAAGGACCGCTCAGGAACGAATGAATGCGAGCAGGTCGGCGTTGATGGTCGCGGCTTCGGTCGTCGGCATCCCGTGCGGGAAACCCGGATAGGTCGCGAGGGTGCTGTTGGGCAACAGTTCGGCCGAGCGGATGCCGGTGTTCTCGATCGGGACCACCTGGTCATCCTCTCCGTGCATGACGAGGGTGGGGATCGTGATCTTCGTGAGCTCATCGGTGAAGTCGGTCTGGGAGAATGCGACGACGCCGTCGTAGTGGGCTTTGGCGCCGCCGGCCATACCTTGGCGCCACCAGTTCGCGATCACTCCTTCGGAGGGCTGTGCGCCGGGCCGGTTGTAGCCGTAGAACGGTCCTTCGGCGAACGTGCGGAAGAAGTCCGAGCGGCGGGTGGCGACCTGTTCCTGGATGCCATCGAAGACCGACTTGTCCAATCCGCCAGGATTGTCGGCGGTCTTCACCATGATCGGCGGCACCGCACTGATCAGAACGGCTTTGGCCGCCCGATCCTGTCCGTGACGGGTCAGGTAACGCACGACCTCCCCACCGCCGGTGGAATGACCGACATGAACCGCGTCCGTCAGATCGAGATGGGTGACGACGGCGGCCAGGTCATCGGCATAGTGGTCCATATCGTGCCCGTCGGCGACCTGAGCGGAACGGCCGTGTCCACGCCGGTCGTGAGCAACCACCCGGAAACCGTGGGACAAGAAGAACATCAGTTGTGCGTCCCAGTCATCCGAGGACAGAGGCCAGCCGTGGCTGAAGACGATGGGCTGTCCGCTGCCCCAGTCCTTGTAGTAGATGTCGACGCCGTCCGACGTTGTAATGAAAGGCATGGGGGACTCCTCGTGATCGGATTCTCGGTTGTTGCCCGCAGGTCGCGACCGGAACCGGTTGGGGCGACGACGCTTCTGAACGGTCGGCGCCTGATAAATGCTGCTCGATTCGGACATGGCGCGCCCCGCTGTGCGCGCCACGAATCCCCCTTTTTCCGCCATCCCGGTTCGCGGTCGCCGGATCGTGGGGCGAAGACTCCTTCGGAGGGCTGTACGCGGTGCCGGTTGGCGACAAACGTCGGATCGCAGGTTCTGCCCTCCGGCGCGGTGGGCTGGTTGCGGTAACGCAATGCTCTGTTGCCGGGCATCACTTCCCTGGGACGGCTGGTCACCGACGCACACTTCGACAGCCGTCGATCCCGCGCCGTGGATCCGGGAGACCGTCAACCTGTCCGCACGACGTTCCAACAGCGCGCTAGCAGCGGGGTCGTGTCACCTCGCTGAAGCCGTCCGGCCGTGGGTGGTTTCAGCCCGGCGTCAGTCAGTGCGGTCGTCTCGGGTGCGCCGCAACAACGCGGCATCGCGGACCACGATCTCCCCGCTCAGCCACCGATACCCACCCTCCCCGCACCCAACGGCACGCGGAAACTCGGGGAGGCGGCACCGCTCACGGCACGCGGCGGACGGCGCCCTTGTCGGCGGAGGTCGCCAGCGCCGCATAGGCCCGCAGCGCGGTGGTGATCGGCCGATCACGCTGGACCGGCTGCCACGGCCGCTCTCGCGCCTCCATCTTGGCGCGGCGCTCGGCGAGCACCTCGTCGTCGACCAGCAGCTCCAGCGCACGGGTGTGCACGTCGATGCGGATGCGGTCGCCGTTCTCGATCAGGCCGATGGCGCCGCCGCTGGCCGCCTCGGGGGAGATGTGGCCGATGGACAGGCCGGAGGTGCCGCCGGAGAAGCGGCCGTCGGTGATCAGCGCGCACACCTTGCCCAGGCCGAGGCCCTTGAGGAACGAGGTGGGGTGCAGCATCTCCTGCATACCCGGCCCGCCGGCGGGGCCTTCGTATCGGATCACGACGACGTCGCCGGGAGTGATCTTCTTGCCGAGGATCGCCGAGACCGCGTCCTCCTGGGATTCCAGCACCACGGCCGGTCCTTCGAAGGTGAACAGATCCTCGTCGATACCGGCGGTTTTCAGGATGGCGCCGTCGAGGGCGATATTGCCCCGCAGCACGCACAGCCCGCCTTCGACGGTGTAGGCATGCGCGATATCGCGGATGCACCCGCCCTCGGCATCGGTGTCGAGCGAGGACCAGCGGTTCTCGGTGGAGAACGGCACGGTGGTCCGCACGCCGCCGGGCGCGGCGTGGAACAGTTCGATCGCTTCGTCGGAGGCCTTGCCGGAGCGGATGTCCCAGGTGTCGAGCCACTCGTCGAAGGAGGCGGTGTGGACGGTGGTCACATCGGTTTCCAGCAGTCCGCCGCGGCGCAGTTCGCCCAGGATGGCGGGGATGCCACCGGCGCGGTGCACATCTTCCATGTGGTAGTCGGAGTTGGGGGAGACCTTCGACAGGCAGGGCACCCGGCGCGAGATCTCGTCGATGGTGGCGAGGTCGAAATCGATCTCGCCTTCCTGCGCGGCGGCCAGGGTGTGCAGCACCGTGTTGGTGGAACCGCCCATCGCGACGTCGAGGGCCATCGCGTTGCGGAAGGCCTTGGCGTTGGCGACGTTTCGCGGCAGGACGGAATCGTCGTCGTCGCGGTACCAGCGGTTGGCGATGTCGACGACGGTGCTGCCGGCCCGCTCGAACAGGGCCCGCCGCGCCGCGTGGGTGGCGAGGGTGGAGCCGTTGCCGGGCAGTGCCAGGCCCAGTGCCTCGGTGAGGCAGTTCATCGAGTTCGCGGTGAACATGCCGGAACAGGAACCGCAGGTCGGGCAGGCGCTGCGCTCGACTTCGCTGAGGCCCTCGTCGCTGACCTCGGTGGAGGCGCTGGCGGCGATCGCGGTGATCAGATCGGTGGGCGCCTGGGCCACACCGCCGACGACCACGGCCTTACCGGCCTCCATCGGACCGCCGGAGACGAACACCGTCGGGATGTTCAGCCGCATGGCGGCGTTGAGCATGCCGGGAGTGATCTTGTCGCAGTTGGAGATACACACCAGCGCGTCGGCGGTGTGCGCGTTGACCATGTATTCGACCGAGTCCGCGATGATTTCGCGGCTGGGCAGTGAGTAGAGCATGCCGCCATGACCCATCGCGATACCGTCGTCGACGGCGATGGTGTGGAATTCGCGCGGCACACCGCCGGCGGCGCGCACCGCCTCGGCGACGATCTCGCCGACATCCTTGAGATGCACGTGGCCGGGCACGAATTGGGTGTAGGAGTTCGCGATCGCGACGATCGGCTTACCGAAATCGGAGTCGGTCAGGCCGGTGGCCCGCCAGAGTGCGCGTGCGCCTGCGGCATTGCGTCCGGCGGTGGTGGTGCGTGAGCGAAGCGGTGGCATGAATTCGGTCCTCGGTGGTCGGCGCGGTGGCCGGAGCGGCTCTACTCGGGCAGGGCTCTGCTCGTCGGTGCTCATCGTCCGGTGGGTCGCCGGGGCCGGGGCCGAGGGCTGGTCGGCCACCGTGCGGAGCGTCTCTTCGGCGAGTGGTGTCGTCGGCAGAGGTGTCTGTTCGCAAGAGCAGAGTGTCTGTTCGGCGCTTCAACGTTACTCCCGCCACCGGAGCGTGCTCACCGGAGGCGGGTGGTCGTGCGGCCGCGGGGTGGCGCGGCAGCACGACGCACGTCGAGCCGGTCCGAGCGGCCGTCACCGGGTGGGGTCGCGACCACGGACCCGCACCGCGACGCGATGATCGCGGCGACTGCGCCCCGAGTGGGGACGTCCTCAGGGCAGCGCCGCGAAAGCGCGAATTTGTTCCCGGCGTTCGGGGTTGGCGCGAGAGTGTGAAACATCCCACTCGATCGCCGTCGGCCGGGCCGCAACAACCTGCCGAAGCGGCGGAGTTGAAGGAGAAGCCCGCTCAGTCGTCGGTGGATGTGTCCGGCTTGTCGGCCGCGTCGGTCGACGAGTTGTCCGCTGCACCGGATTCCGGGGTCTCGTCGGCGCCCTCGTCCTGGCCGCCCTTCTCCTCCGCGCTCGCCGCGCTCTTCTCCGGCCGCGCGAACGGATCCGGAATCCGCCCGTCCGAGGCCGCGACCAGATCCTTCAACCGGTCGTAGCTCACCGCCGGCAGGGCCACCTCGGAGTCGTCGCTCAGATGCGCGCGCACCCAGCCGCGCTTGGGGATCCGCAGCCCCTGAATCTGCGACCAGTCGACGTGCCGGGAACCGAAAATCGTCCGCAGATCGAGCCCGCCGCCCGACACCGTGGTGCGGGAGCGTTCGACCCACCATGCGGCCGCGATCGGAATGAGGAACAGGATCCACAGCACCGCCGGCCAGCCGAAGAACGGGAACGCCGCGCAGAACAGCAGGATGAACACCCCGAGATGCGCCAGCCGGGGAATACGGATCACACGCCCCGTATCGGATCCGCCCTCGGCGGTGTGGGACGATTGAGCTGGTGGCACGGACTGCTGCGGCGATGACACACCCCCATCCTCGCATCATGGTGAAGCGACACTCGAACCGCCCCGTCTCACATAATGAGACACCGCACGTCAAGTAATTTGACTCATCGACTCTCGCGCGCATACCGTCGAGCGCGTGAATCGAAACGAGCTTCTCGTAATCGGCCGGCGCGTCCAGCGCTGAGCCTGACGACTCGAGGTCGACTACGTCAGCTCGCAACTGCGACGCGCCACCCTCGCTCAGCCATCGGCTGACGGGGGCTTTTTTGTGTTCGGACAAGTTGTGTTCACGGCTTCGATGTTCGCTCGAGCGCCGCGCAGGCGCCGCGTGACAGTGAAGCGGTGAACGACAAGCAGTAAGGAAAAAGACGGTGAGCGCACCAACTGCACGGCCCGGGCCCTCGGCCCGCAGGCCAGCGCCTTCGGCTTCCCAGCCGACCCCCGCGGCTGCCGCCGCGACCGGAAACCGCCGCCAGGTCCCGCCCGAGAAGGTGACCGGCGCCCAGTCCGTCGTCCGCTCCCTCGAGGAGCTCGGCGTCGACACGGTATTCGGCATTCCGGGTGGTGCGATTCTCCCCGTCTACGACCCGCTCTTCGACTCCACGCGCGTGCGCCACGTGCTGGTCCGCCACGAGCAGGGCGCCGGACATGCGGCGACCGGTTACGCCCAGGCCACCGGCAAGGTCGGTGTGTGTATGGCCACATCCGGTCCGGGCGCGACCAACCTGGTGACCCCGATCGCGGACGCGCAGATGGACTCGGTGCCGCTGGTGGCGATCACCGGACAGGTCGGCCGCGGCCTGATCGGTACCGACGCCTTCCAGGAAGCCGACATCTCCGGCATCACCATGGCGTGCACCAAGCACAACTTCCTGGTCAACGACGCCATCGACATCCCGCGCATCATCGCCGAGGCCTTCCACCTGGCGTCGTCCGGCCGTCCGGGCGCGGTGCTGGTCGACATCCCGAAGGATGTGCTGCAGGCGCAGACCACCTTCAGCTGGCCGCCGGAGATGCGGCTGCCCGGCTACCGCCCGGTGACCAAGCCGCACGGCAAGCAGGTGCGTGAAGCCGCGCGGATGATCGCCGAGGCCAAGGCGCCCGTGCTCTACGTCGGCGGCGGCGTGATCAAGGCCGACGCCTCGCCGGAGCTGCTGGAACTGGCCGAGCTGACCGGCATCCCGGTGGTCACCACCCTGATGGCGCGCGGTGCGTTCCCCGACAGCCACACCCTCAACATGGGTATGCCCGGTATGCACGGCACCGTGGGAGCCGTTGCGGCCCTGCAGAAGTCGGACCTGCTGATCACGCTGGGCGCCCGCTTCGACGACCGCGTCACCGGTCAGCTGGATTCCTTCGCCCCGCACGCGAAGGTGATCCACGCCGATATCGACCCCGCCGAGATCGGTAAGAACCGCCACGCCGATGTGCCGATCGTGGGTGACTGCCGTGAGGTCATCACCGAACTGATCGAGACCCTCAAGTCCGATCCGGCCTTCACCAACGCCGAGGCTCCGCTGCTGGATCTGGCGTCCTGGTGGACCTACCTCGACGGTGTGCGCAAGCAGTACCCGCTCGGCTACGGCCCCACCTCCGACGGCTCGCTGTCGCCGGAGTACGTCATCGAGACCCTGGGCCGTCTCGCCGGACCGGAGGCGATCTATGTCGCCGGTGTCGGTCAGCACCAGATGTGGGCCGCGCAGTTCGTCAAGTACGAGAAGCCGCGCACCTGGCTCAACTCCGGTGGTCTGGGCACCATGGGCTACGCCGTGCCCGCGGCGATGGGCGCCAAGATGGGCGCTCCGGACAAAGAGGTGTGGGCGGTCGACGGTGACGGCTGCTTCCAGATGACCAACCAGGAGCTGGCCACCTGTGCCGTCGAAGGCGTGCCGATCAAGGTCGCGCTGATCAACAACGGCAACCTGGGCATGGTCCGGCAGTGGCAGACCCTGTTCTACGAGAAGCGCTATTCCAACACCGACCTGGGCACCCACACCCTGCGCATCCCCGATTTCGTGAAGCTCGCCGAAGCGCTGGGCTGCCACGGCATCCGGGTGGAGAAGGAAGAGGACGTCGAGGCCGCCATCCGCGAGGCACAGTCGATCAACGACCGTCCCGTGGTGATCGACTTCATCGTCGGTAAGGACGCGCAGGTGTGGCCGATGGTCGCAGCCGGCACCTCCAACGACGAGATCATGGCCGCCCGCGGCATCCGCCCCCTGTTCGACGAGGACGAGCAGGCCTCCGAGCCCGCCGTCATCCATGAGGCCATGTCCCACGACAAGGCGACCCTGTCGGCGCACGAACGGGCCTCGCAGAAGGAGACCAACCTGTGAGCACGACCCATACCCTCAGCGTGCTGGTGGAGGACAAACCCGGCGTGCTGGCGCGGGTGGCGAGCCTGTTCTCCCGGCGTGGATTCAATATCGAATCCCTGGCCGTGGGTGGCACCGAAGTTCCGGAGATCTCGCGGATGACCATCGTGGTCACCGTGGAGGATCTGCCGCTGGAGCAGGTGACCAAGCAGCTCAACAAACTGGTGAACGTCATCAAGATCGTGGAACAGGACGCCGACGCCTCGGTGGCCCGCGAACTGATCCTGGTGAAGGTGCGTGCCGATGCCAGTGTGCGCACCCAGGTGATCGAATCGGCCAACCTGTTCCGGGCTAAGGTCATCGACGTGTCGCCCGACGCGCTGACCATCGAGGCGACCGGCACCCGGTCCAAGCTCGAGGCGCTGCTGCGGATGCTGGAACCGTACGGCATCCGTGAGATCGTGCAGTCCGGCGTGGTGGCCGTCGGTCGCGGGCCGAAGTCCATCACCGCGACCCGCTAACACTTATTCAGAAGAATCAACGAAGGGACACAACCACAGTGGCAGTCGAGATGTTCTACGACGACGACGCCGATCTGTCGATCATCCAGGGCCGCAAGGTCGCCGTGATCGGCTACGGCTCCCAGGGCCACGCACACTCGCTGAGCCTGCGTGACTCCGGCGTCGAGGTGCGCATCGGCCTCAAGGAAGGCTCCAAGTCGCGGGCCAAGGCCGAAGAGGCCGGCCTGACCGTCGGCACTCCCGCCGAGGTCTCGGAGTGGGCGGACGTCATCATGCTGCTCGCCCCCGACACCGCGCAGGCCAAGATCTTCACCGAGGACATCGAGCCGAACCTGAAGGACGGCGACGCCCTGTTCTTCGGCCACGGCCTGAACATCCACTTCGGCCTGATCAAGGCTCCGGCCAACGTCACCATCGGCATGGTCGCCCCCAAGGGCCCCGGCCACCTGGTGCGCCGCCAGTTCGTCGACGGCAAGGGCGTCCCGGCCCTGATCGCCATCGACCAGGACCCGAAGGGTGAGGGCCAGGCCCTGGCGCTGTCCTACGCCAAGGGCATCGGCGGCACCCGCGCCGGCGTCATCAAGACCACCTTCAAGGAAGAGACCGAGACCGACCTGTTCGGTGAGCAGGCCGTCCTCTGCGGTGGTACCGAAGAGCTGGTCAAGACCGGTTTCGAGGTCATGGTCGAGGCCGGCTACGCGCCGGAGATGGCCTACTTCGAGGTGCTGCACGAGCTGAAGCTGATCGTCGACCTGATGTACGAGGGCGGCATCGCGCGGATGAACTACTCGGTCTCCGACACCGCCGAGTTCGGTGGCTACCTGTCGGGCCCGCGGGTCATCGACGCCGACACCAAGGAGCGCATGAAGGCGATCCTGAAGGACATCCAGGACGGCACCTTCGTCAAGCGCCTGGTCGCCAACGTCGAGGGCGGCAACAAGGAGCTCGAGAGCCTGCGCAAGCAGAACGCCGAGCACCCGATCGAGGTCACCGGCAAGAAGCTGCGCGACCTGATGAGCTGGGTCGACCGGCCGATCACCGAAACCGCGTAAGGTTTCACACCGTAGAACGACCCGCCGGGCAATCTTGTCCGGCGGGTCGTTGCGTGTCTGCGCTGGGCGTTCGGTCAGCCGACCCGTCTGCCCCATCGAGCGCCGCCCACGACGAAGATCGTTTCGGTGCGGCGCCAGTTCACCCTGCCTGGAGACCGGCGGTGCGCGCGTGAGTGCCCGGCACTCGCTCTGTCTCGCAGCGCTCAATCCCGGCGACTGTGGCGACTGCCGCCCACCGCGACGGCCAGTCCTCGACGATGCCGGCCACAGCCCGGGCGGTGCGTCGTGCTTCCTGCAATTCGCCAGGGCGGCAATAGGTTCCACCTCCCCTTGCGTCTCGTCGACCGCGCAGATGGCATCCTGCGGCGGCGCTGTGTCGGTAGCGTCCGGCGGGGGCGGTCGTCGTGTCTGCCCAGCCCGCGTTCCTGGCGTTGACGGCGGCCAATGCTGCCCCAGAACACCGGTGGGTTTTCGACGGTGCCGCTCACATGCCATGGGACCGTCCATGGTGCAGTCGGCCGCGCGGTTCAAGCCTGCTCAGTGCTCAGAGCGCTTCATCCGGCGTCGACGGTTGCGAAGGCCGCCCACAGTAGCGGTGAATCCTCCACTGCGCCCCTCTCACGCCAAGCGGCCAGCCGCTCACGCTGCCAATTCGAGAGGGCGGCAATGGGTTCCATTTGTTCGTGCGCCTCGTCGACCGCGCAGATTACCTCTTGCAGCGGCGCCGCGTCGGTGGCGCCGGCGAATCGCTGGAATGCCAGATCGGTGGGTAGTGGCCAACGGGTGGCGGTGACGAGTTCGGCACCGCCGTGGATCATCGCGGCCACCAAGCCGAGCGCCTCGGTGAAGCGCAGATCGCCGCCGCTTTCGCAGGCGATGAGCGCGACCCGGCTCGGAATCGGCCAGAGCTGCGGTCCGGCAACGGGTTCGGGATCCAGCGTATGGTTGCCCAGCAGCAGATCCTTGGCCGACAGCGGGCGATGCGTGCGCTGCGGCCGGGCGAAACCGGTGGTGTCGGCGGTGCAGGCGAGGTGGAGTTCGGCGTTCTCGCTCAGACCGGATTCCGGGCGTTCGGCGGTGACGTGGCCGACGTAGACCAGCCGGGCGGCCCCCTCCCGCAGGAGGGCGCTCAGGCGGGACCGGTCGAGGTCGGTGCGCCGGAAGGCGTGCAGGGGGTCATCGATATGCGGCCGAAGACGCTGTCGCGCAACGTATTCGGACACCCTCTGCGTGAGCGGCGAGCTGGAGCTCATCCGTCCGAGCACCGAGCCGAGTTCGGAATCCGCCCGGAATCCCGGCACGCGCGGATCGAGCACCGTGACCACCGGCAGCTCACGGTCGACGACCCAGCTGCGCGCGGTGCGGCCGGGAGCGTGGACGATGCTCGCCGGTGCGAGCAGGCTGAGATCCGCGATATCGATCAGCCGCAGTTTCGGATCGGGGGCGATGATCTCCCACGGCACCTGCGCGACTCGCGGCGACGGCTGCAACCGGATATGCGGCCGCACACCGCGCACGAGCAGGTCGCGCAGCTGGACCGCGAGGGCTTGCGGCAGAAGTGCGCGGCTGAGTGCCTGCGCCAGTGCGTATTCCGAATCGCGGTCGGCGAAAGCGTCTGTGGTGAGCGCCTTTTCGAGACCACGCGAGTGGGAGGGATCGGGCAGCGCCGCCGCGAGCCGCCGCACCACGGCGTCGATGTCGGCGCCGGGCAGCGCAGCCACGCCCGGACTCGCGGTATCCCCGAGCCAGCGCCACGACATGTACAGATCGCCCGCGTCGGCCATGCGCACGATCACCGTCGGTTGTGCGCCGGGTGTCTTCTCGCTCATATCGCCAGTACCCGATCCTCCCGGACCGTCCGGCCAAAGCGTTGTTCGGCGGCGGTGATATAGGTGTCCAAGGCGATATGGCCATCCGGAGACACCGACAGCCGTGGCGGTGGGGCGACGGGCAGTCCGGCCGCCGCGGCCACCTGGGCCAGCGCCGAGCCGAGTTGCAGGGAACCGGCGTCGGGAACATCGAGGGCGTCATCGGGCGTCGGTATCGGGTCGAACGGAAGCCTCGGTGGTCTATTTTCGGTTGCCGCACAGATCTCGAAAGCTGTTCCAGCGCATACCGTCTCGATCAGATCGGCAATCAGCCCGCCGTTACCGCACATATAGGCGAAGCGGAACGCCAGCCGCACGGCGGGTGCGGCGATCTCACGGTTCCACTGTTCACGCTGGGTCCCGTTGGCGAAGCTGTAGCGCACCGCGTCGATGGCGAGAGCGGAGGTGACGGCCAGATCCCGAGCGAGGGCGAGTACCTCCGGGGGCGGCGGCGTGACCATGTCGGCGATGACCGACTCCCACAGCGCGGCATGCCAATAGTCGACCCGCGCGCATTGCAGACCGAGTCCGCGCACCGCATAGATCTCGTAGGCGGCCGCCAGTTGTGCCTGCCCGTCCCCGACCCGGCCGTGTGCGAAATCCAATGTCGCCAAACGAATTCGAGCTCCGGCGGATTCGAGCGCCGCACCGGATTGCTCGAACGATGTCAGCGCGCGGCGATACAGCTGTTCGACGTGGTCGAGGTCGCCGTGGCGTTCGCCGAGATATGCCATCAGCTGTAGTCCCAGCCCGGCGCGGTAGCCGAGACCGGCCTGTTCGAAATACTGTTGGCTGGCAACGAGATACGGCTCGGCATCGTCGAGACGGCCCAGCCGGGCGTACATCATCGCGAGCGTCTGCTGGGTTTCGGCCGTGCCGTTCCCGTCGCCCGCGGACTCGAATGCGGTCAAGGCCTGATGGGCGAAGTCGAGCCCGAGTTCAGCGCGCCCCGACTCGAAGTGCGCGGCCGCGAGATTGGCGAGCGGGTGGCCGCGCAACGGCGGCGCGAAACGCTTGGTGAACTCCAGTGATTCGGTGGCCAGCTCGATGGCCCGCGCCCACTGGCTGCGATGCATCGCGACGGCGGTCAGCGAGATCAGGCACGAGACCCGCAACGTCGACAACTCGCTGTGGCCGGTGAGAAGATCGCGGGCCTGCTCCAGCGCCGTCTGCGCGGCGTCGAGATCGCCCACGTGCTGCAACGCCTGCGAATAGTTGACGAGTGTGGATGCGCGTTTTTCCGTTGCGTCGTCCGGTATTTCGGTGAGCGCGGCGCGGAATCCGGTGATCGCGCCGGCGTGGTCGCCGAGTTCGTCGCGCATACTCGCCGCATTGACCAAGGCGCTGACCCGCACGCCGCCGGTGGTGCTGTGCGCGGCGTGCTCGAATATCCGCAGTGCCTCGATGACGTCGCCGCGAGCGTGGGCCGCGGCGCCCTCGTGGAGCAGTTCGAGGCCGGGAGGAACACCGTCGGCCATCAGAAGTCCGTATCCGATGCCGCGGCGGCGCGCTCGGCCTCGAGCAACGGCATGGACGGCTGGGCCGACCGCAATCGGTCGATCACGAATTCCCTGATCCGCTGCCGTTGCCTCGGCCCGTAAATGGTCTCCGATGCCGATGCCGACGGTGATGCAGACGCGGATGTCTCGTCGAGGGCAGGCCCGACCCCGGGAACGTAGATATCCACGCGCTCGACATTTTCGGCGTCGATCAGCGCTCCGCCGACCCAGGTATCGCCGCTGAGCTGCAGCGGGAAATCCATTGGCACGGAGTCGGTCACGACGCGAGCGTGAGGCCACAGATGCCCAGGCAGACCGCCATCGAGGTGCGGAGCCGCCGCCGCGCGCACCTCGACCGAGGTGCTGCCGGCCTCTCTGGTGAGCTGCCACGAGACGGCGAACTCCGAGGCATCCACCACGCCCGGAGGGCACCGGCGCCAATCCCAGGCCGACGTGCCCGTGGCCAACACCAATCCGGTGCGCCCGGCGTCGGCGGGACCGGCCGCCAAGGCATAGTCCTGCCGACGCGGGGCAACCGCATCGGCAGGCGGACCCACCGGCCACGGCTGTGCGTCGGACCCGTCGACGATCAGATCGCAGGATTCGGTGAGAGTCGCGATGTCGCGGCCGAGCACATCGGGATCGAGGGCGGGAATGCCGTCGATGGTGGATGCCGGCCACCAGTGCGCAGCCCACTGCGCATAGCCGAGTTGCCATGCGGCGTCGGCCATTTCGGGACGGGCCGGTGTCGCGGTCAGCTCGCCGGACCGGCCGTCGGCGACGGCGAGCGCCACCGGTTCGCCGTACACGGCCCAGAGCCAGTCCTGTGCGGAGTCCGGATCGTGCAGTACCGCCGCCGGAACGGTGTGCCCGGACAGCAAACTCCACGAGAGATGACCGCCGATCACCTCGAGAACCAGAGTGTCGAGTCCGGGCATCGCGTCGTGGACCGTGGGCGCACCGGCGGGGGAGACGATGACGACCTCGTCGTCGCGGTGCAGGAATACGGCTTCGGGCATCATCCGGCCCTCGATTCCAGCGAATCAGCCATGGCTGCAAAGGAATTGGCGGTCAGCGCCTTCCGCACCCGCGTTCGGTGATCGAGGATGACCGAACGTGCGACCCCGTCGAGCAGATCCCACAGCTCGGTGGTTTCCGGCCCGGTCGGCGATAGGGACGCGCCGCGGACATCGCGGCCGTGCAGGCGAACCCACAGCCGCCGCAGATACGAACGCCAGGGACGGCGAAGCTCGGCCGCGATCACAGCGAGCGGATCGGACGACTGCCCGGTGTCGTGCACTGCGAGGCGGCGTGCCTGCAGTACATAGGCCTCGCGCCGCCACCTCCCGTTGATCGCCCGATGCGCGGCGGTGCCGCGGTGCGGAACGGAACTGGCATGTCGTGCAGGACTTTTCATCTCACGAACGCAATCGCCGTGGCTCGAGGTTACCGGTTCGCTCGCGGGCGACCGATCGGATCCGGTGACAGGTGCGAGACCCCGTGCCAGTTGCACGCCCGCTGCCGCTGTCACCCGAAGTGATTCGTCGAGCAGCGCCCACGGTGCGCAACTCCGGGCGATCTCCTCGGTCACCAGCTCCGGGATCGTGGGCAGGTCCGAGCGCTCGGTGGAGGCCTGCAACACCGTGAAAACCCGTTCGTAGATGGTGCGGTCGAACGGCAGTGCCAGTGTCGCGGTCGATGCCCCGGTGCCGAGCACGGGGGCGACCGGCAGGCGGTGCACGGTGAGGCCCAGTTCCTGTGCCGAGTCTCCGGAAGCTCTGTGCCACAGCGTAATTCCTGAATGGGTGCCCGCTCGCTCCGTGATCAAGGTGCGCAGTTCGCGGGCGGCGTCATCGGCTCGGGCGGTGGCGCACGAATCGAGTAGTGCGGCGAGGGCGGTGGTGTGGTCGGCGACCGCGGGCGTGGATTGCGGTCGCCGGAGCCACGCGGTATCGATCAGCGCCGCGAGTTCGCTGGTCGTGGAGCGATCGGTGAGATGGTCCTTCAACGCCTGCGTGGTCCGCCCGGCCGCCAGGTGATGGATGTCGTGCAATGTGGCTGTGGCGGTGGGCCTGTCACGCACCGGATCCGGCGTCCCCGACACGGTCGCGAGTTCGAAGCAGCGTTGGAAATACAGGTCCTGCGGATTGCCGTCGGTGATGCGCAGTGCCCGCCGCACCTGTTTGAGAAGTGTGAACCAGGCCGCGGTCGCGCGCAGGACGTCGGCGGCGGCATGGACGCGGGCCGCGAGCAGGGTGGCCCCGTCCGCGGTGAGTATCGGTCCGGCGCAGGCGGGGTACTGGACAGGGCGGATCACCAGCGGGTCGAGGATCAGTTTCACGGTGCGGCGCAGCGGCCCGCCCTGGGCGCCGCTGAGCGGCTCGACGCCGTCGATACCGCGCCACACCTCGTCGAGCACCATGGCGCGCGGTCGTCGCATTCGGTCAGATTAACCCACCGCCGCCACCAGGGCAGAGGCTCGATTACTGCCCCGCGGCCGGGCCCGAAACCTGGGATCGGTAGGCGGCGAACCGTTCCTACCTTGTGAACAACGGCCCGATCCCAGGGCCGGACTCACCGAGAACGAAGGAACGAACACCATGCGCACCAAGCAGATCCGGATCGCCACCGCCACCCTCGCCGCCGCCGGCCTGACCCTGGCCCTCGGCGCCTGCGGCGACGACTCCGGCACCGCCGCCCCGGCATCGACCACCGCGGCACCGGCGACCCAGGCTCCGGCGGGCGGCAAGTCGGCAGCCCTCGTGGACGGCAAGGCGCTGAGCGCGAACTTCGACACCACCTGCGCCCAGCGCGGCGGCACCCTCGCGCTGGCCTTGACCGATACCGCCAACCCCACCTACGGCCAGCTGAGCGTCAGCGCCACCCTCACCGCACAGGGTGGCACCGTGCAGGCGGTCGCCATCGGCGGCAGCAAGGGCGGAGCCTCCGGTATGCCGTATGCCGTCGGCTTCGGCAACGGCCAGCCCGGCGGCTCGGCCACCGTGTCCAAGGACGGCAAGACCTACAGGATCACCGGTGAGGGTGTCGCCGCGCCGGATATGACGAACCCGATGGCCGGCCCCGCCACCGCGAAGTTCGAGATCACCTTCGCCTGCCCCACCATCGTCAACGGCTGAGCCGGGAGGAACCATCGTGCGCACCACAGTACGGGCCGGTGCCGTCGCCTTCGCCGCCTTCGCGGTCGGCGCCTACCTCTGGCACGGCTTCACCTACCGGACGGCCGGCCCTTGGGAGCCCGGTTTCGTGGCCTGGCTCAACGGTTTTCTCGCACTGCCGATCATCGCGCTCACCACGGTGGTGATGGCCTTCGCGTTCACCGGCGAGGGCGTGCTGTCGGCGCTCACCGGCCGCAACAGCGCGGAGTTCCGCAACGGCCTGCTCGGCCTCGGGACCGTCAAGTCGGCTCGCGAAACCGGGCTCACCGTCAACGATCAGCCGCAGCTGCGCATCGAGTTCAGCGTCGAGGGCGCCCACGGCGAGATCTTCGATTCGACCGCCAAGATGATCGTGCCCCTCGCCGAACTGGCCCTGCTGCGCCCCGGCGTCGTACTTCCGGTGCGCTATCTACCCGGACGGACCGACAAGGTGGAGGTCGATCGATCCGGCGACAGCGCGTCGGCGCAGCAGGCGATGAACGAATCGCTGATTCGCAAGGGAGTCACTACGCGGGCCAAGATCGACATCGCCGGCCGCGGCGTGGCCGCGCAGGCGGTGGTGCAGTCGCTGTCGGTGACCGGCGAAATCCGCAACGGCTACGCGAAGATCGACCTCGGGCTCGCGATCACCCGGCCCGACGGCAGCACCTTCAGCACCCACGCGGAAAAGTTCCTCCCACCGGCCGGTGTCTCGAACGTGCAGGTCGGACGGATCGTGCAGGTGCACTACCTTCCGGAGAACGAGCAGGAGGTGGTCATCGCGATCCCGCTCAACGCATGAACCACACCGGTATGCCGCCCTTCGCAGAACCAGCGCTGCGAAGGGCGGCACGGTCGTGCCGGCGGCAAGCGGATCACGGTGTTCGCCAGATGGTTGCCGCAACCGTGTGCCGGGGCAAAACTTGGTGCATGACGAAAACAGTGGCCGATCCCGTTCCCAGCGAACCCCTCTCCACGGGGCGTGCGGTGCGCGCCACCGTTCCCCGCTCGTCGCTCGGCGAATTCCGTCCCGCCCCCGATCGTGATCCCATCGCCATCCTGGAACGGCAGGCCGAGACCCGGCTTCCCGACCTGGTCCCGATTCGCTATGCACGAATGGCCGCAGGGCAGTTCCCGTTCCTGCGCGGCGCTCCCGCGATCATGGCGGCCGACCTCGCCGCAGTCCCGCACACCGGGTTGACCGTGCAGTTGTGCGGTGACGCGCACCTGTCGAATTTCGGCATCTTCGCCTCAGCGGAACGGTCACTGGTGTTCGATCTCAACGATTTCGACGAAACCCTGTCCGGCCCCTTCGAGTGGGATGTCAAACGGCTGGTGGCGAGTGCGGTCGTGGCGGCCAGGGAGAAGGGCTTCACCGACGAGGAGGCCACCGCCGCGGCTCGGACCGCGGCTAGGGCCTACCGGGAATGTATGCGGCGCCTGGCCGGCATGGACTCCCTCGACGTCTGGTACGAGCAGGTCGACGAGGACACGGTGGCGAATATGGTGAGCCGACCCAAGTTTCGCGAGGGTGTGGACCGGGCCTTCGATGCGGCCCGCAAACGCACCAGCCTCGGCGCGCTGAGCAAACTCACCTACACCGACGAGCAGGGAGCGCTGCGCATCCGGCATCGGCCGCCGCTGCTGACCCCGGTCGACTACGTCGACGCTCAGACCGTCGAAGAGGTGTTCACCGCCTACCGGCGATCGCTGCCGGAGGAGCGGCGGGTGCTGGCCGATCGCTACCGCATCGTCGACTACGCGCACAAGGTGGTCGGCGTGGGCAGCGTCGGCACCCGCTGCTATGTGATCCTGACGGTCGACCGTGATACCGGCGGCCCGCTGTTCCTGCAGATGAAGGAGGCCGAAAAGTCGGTCCTCGAACCGTATCTCGCGCCGAGCCGCTTCCAGCATCAGGGCCACCGCGTCGTGCACGGCCAGCGTCTGCTGCAGACCTCCAGCGATATCTTCCTCGGCTGGGTCTCCGGCCCGAACGACCGCAACTACTACTTCCGGCAGTTGCGCGATATGAAGGGCGGCGCCGACATCACGCAGATGGCGAAGACCGCCCTGCGCGACTACGCCGGAATCTGCGGCCACACCCTCGCACGGGCGCACGCCCGTTCCGGCGACCGCATCGCCATCGCCGACTACCTCGGCGGGGGAGAGGCCTTCGAGAAGGCCATGACGCAGTTCGCCCTGACCTACGCCGATCAAACCGCCGCCGACCACCGAGAACTGTTGCGCGCCATAGACTCCGGACGAGTGCAGGCGGCGACCGGCACGTACTGATCGTCCACGGCGCCCGGGTCGGTGAGCAGCCCACCAACCCGGGCCGGTCCTAGTTCATGGTGCCTTGCATGGGGATGTAGATCTCGGCGGCTTCGACGAAACCGGAGCCGGTGAGTTCGGCCAGGGCGAGGGCTTCGTCGATTTTGCGGAGTGCGCCCTGCACGTAGGGCCGGTCGTCCCACTGGTCGCCGACCGCCGTGAGCGGTTCGATATTGCGTGCCAGCCACTGGCGAAGGGCGTGAACTTCGTCCGGAGCGGTGTACCCGCCGATGGTGTAGTTCCCCCCGATCATCGACTCGGATTCCCAACGCAGCGTGGGCAATTCGGCGGGCAGACAGCCGAGCAACGGCGCATTGTCGTCGATCGGGGGATAGGCGTCGACGGCGGCTCGTCCCGCCAGTTCGGTGGGCCACACCTTGCCCCGCTCGATCCAGCCGGGCAGCAGAGCGGCGAGAAATTCGACCAGCGCGAAGTGAACGTTGCCGGTCAGCGCCTCGGCGGCGGGAATCTCGTCGCCGTCGGCATTGGGAATGGTCGAGCGGCCCTCGCGGACGGCCAGCGCGGCGGTGCGGAGCAGATCGAGTTTCCAGCGGAAACCCTCGGCGAGGTGCGCGTCGGCGGGCAGAGTGCCGTTCATATCGGGTTCGACATGTCTCACCAGGCCGGGGTCGAGGAGCGCGATCTGTTCGCGGGCCAGATCATCGACCTCGTCGACGGACGAATTGCAGTAGCGCACAACCGTTTCGGCAACCGTCGCCGGATCCTGCGCGGTGACGAAGAATGGCCGCCCCCAGATGTAGAGAAACGTATCGAAGTCGCGGTCGCCGGCGACCTTGCTGGTGCCCAGCCCCCAGGCATTCGCCCGGAACCGCACCTTCGCCTGCCGTACCGCATCGGCCACCAGATCATCGATCTCCACGTCCTGCCCGGCGAGGTACGGAGTGATCCGTTCCTCCACCACGCGCATGTCGATCGGATGAAAGCTGATGTCGTAACCCATATTTCCGCCCCGTGTAGTCGTGCTGGTACGCGCCGACACTAGCGACCCGCACCGACACTCTTCGGCCCGCGCGCTCCGAGGGATACCTCCTACTCGCTCGTAACCGCCGCGGCGGCCTAGGGTGCTCGGGACAACGGTGTCGGCGAAGAAACAACGCTCTCGGAAAGGGACCTTTCGCTGTGCCGAATACACTGACCGCCGATCTGCCCGCCCCGGTCGTCGCGGGGCCGCGGTCGGAGGTGATCCACCGCTTCCTGGTCAAACCGGCCGACGCCGGCATCGTCGGCACCGTGGACGGCGGCAAGCTGCTCGAATGGATCGACAAGGTCGCCTACGCCGGTGCCGCGCAGTGGAGCGGCCACTACTGCGTCACCGCCTACGTCGGCAATATCCACCTCGACCGTCCCATCGAGGTCGGCGAACTGGTCGAACTGCACGCCAACCTGGTCCACACCGGCCGTACCAGCATGCACATCCTGGTCACCGTCTACTCGACCGACCCGACCCGCGTGAAGCCGGTCCAGAGCGCCCAATGCCTGACCATCTTCGTCGCCGTCGACGGCGACCGCCGCACCGTCGAAGTGCCGCAATGGAATCCGGCCACCGCCCTGGAATTGCGGCGGCACCGCCAGGCGAAGGTCAGAATCGCCGTCCGCAAGGAAATCGAAGCCGCGATGGCCGCCCAGCGCTACACCGCGGAAGGGACGGCGCCCAGCGCGACCCTGCGCTTCCTCGCCGCTCCCTCCGACATCAACTGGGGCGGCAAGGTCCACGGCGGCCGCACCATGCAGTGGATCGACGAAGCGGCCTACGTCTGCGGCGCGAAGTGGGCCGGCCAGCACGTCCTGGCCTCGTACTTCGGCGGCATCCGCTTCTACCGGCCGATCGTCATCGGGCACGCCGTCGAGGCGACGGCCCGCTTGATCCACACCGGACCCCGCAGCATGCACATCAGCGTGCACGTCACCTCCACGGACCCGCATTCCGGCGAACCGGAACTGGCGGCCCACGGCCTGGCCGTGGTCGTAGCCTTGGACCCGGACGCCAAAGCGCGCTCGATCCGCCAGTGGATCCCGGCCTCCGACGAGGACATCGCTCTGGACGCCCATGCCCGTCACCTGATCGGATTACGTTCGCTGGTCGAGGATTTCACGCCCGCAGACGCTGTTCCGGAAGACGCCGAGCCGAACCACTTCCGGATCACGGCGAACCAGTGCTGAGGCCGGGAACGCCGATGCGTGTAGCCGTCGCACATTCTCAGCGTTCGTCGCGAATGGGCTTCCGCCGGTTCACAATGGGCGCCAACGGAACTCGTCCCCGTCGCGGAAGGCTCCGAACGATTCCGCGAGTTCTCCGGTGGCGCTGCACATCACCTGAGTGCGGTTCTCGATGTCGAGGGCGTGGCGCAGACTCGGCGCATCCACCGTCTGCCACATCGTCTCCTTGGTCATCCACACCGCGAGCGGGGAATGGGCGGCGATCTCCTCCGCCTTGGCGATCGCCCGGTCCAGCAGCTCGTCCTCGCCGACGACCTCGAGGACGAGCCCGATCCGCTCGGCCTCGTCGGCATCGAAAACCCTTCCGGTGAGCAGCAATTCGGCCGACCGGGACGCGCCCACCAACCGTGGCAGGTGATAGCTGGTACCCATATCGCAGGCCGAGATCCCGTGCCGGATGAACACCGCCCCGAAGCGGGCGCTAGGACTCGCATACCGGATATCGCAGGCCAGCGCGAGCGCGAACCCACCACCGACCGCGGCCCCGTTCACCGCCGCGATCACCGGCTGCCGCAGCCGATGGATCTTCTCGAACGCCGAGGCCATCAACTCCTGGCTCGCATAGATCTGCGCGACGGGCGACTGCACCGCACCCAGCAGCGCCGCGGTCGGACTCGCATCGGTGGCCGTGAAGTCCTCGGGCTTCGACTTCAGATCGGCGCCGGAGGAGAACCCCGCTCCCGCACCGGTGATGACCAGCGCCCGCACCTCCGGTTTCCCGTTCACCTCGTCGAGCACCCGATGCAATTCGGCGACGGTCTGATTGTCCAGCGCATTGCGCCGGTGCGGCCGGTCGATGGTCAACACCACCACACCCGAGGGCCGGTAGTCGATATTCAGCGCGGACATGCCTGCTTCCTTCGCGATCAGCGCGGGACGGTGCCACCGTCGATGACGAACGTCTGCCCGGTGATGAAACTGCCTGCGTCCGAACACAACAGCAGCGCGGGCCCGACCAGCTCGTCCGGCTGACCGAGCCGCCGCAGCAACGGTGCCGCGGCCATCGCGTCCACCACTTCCTGCGGATTGTTGCGCACCATATCGGTATCCACCGCGCCCGGAGCGATGGCATTCACCCGAATCCCGTCGCCGGCGAATTCGGCCGCCATCGAGCGAGTGAACGACAACAACGCCGCCTTCCCCGCCGAATACATCGCCAGCCCGCCGGAGAACCCGAACGCCCCGATCGACGCGAAGTTCAACACCGCCGCATGCTTGCTCGCCCGCAGATACGGCAACGCCGCCTGCACCAGAAACAACGGCCCCTGCACATTCACCGCGAACGACTTGTCCACCGCCGCCTTCTGCATGACCTCCAACGGCTGAGCCAACGCATTGGCGGCGTTGTTGATCACGATGTCGACCCCGCCGAACGTCTCCACCGTCTTCGCGACCAACCCCTGCAACGCGTCGACCTCCCCCAAATGAGTCGGCACCCCGAGAGCCTCGGCCCCCAACTCCCGCAACCGCTCCGCCGCCTTCTCACAAGCCTCCGGCTTCCGGCTGGCCACAACCACATTCGCCCCCGCACAAGCCATCCCCTCGGCCAGCGCCAACCCGATACCCCGAGTACCGCCGGTGACGATCGCGGTCCGCCCGCTGAGGTCGAAAAGTTTCTGGAATGAGCTGCGGTCCACTGGGTTGGCCTCTCTGCTGGGTGTCGCTCTGCCGAGCAGAACTGACGACGATCGCAGTCAGTTCTATCAGGCGAGTCGCGCCGCGTGGTCCGAACGACGAGGGCTCGCCGCAGGACCCTGTGCTGACCGGTTGCGCCCATCCGAGGGTCGCGCGGCTTCGCCACCAGCCGAGACGGAGTTGTCGGTGGGTTCGGCAATACTGCTCATGGGGTTGAGGCGGGAGGATTCGACATGGATTTCGTGATTTCGCTCGTGCTCTCGGCGATAGCGACGAGCAGCTCGAAAGATGTTGTGGCACAACAGGCCGCGGACGCATACGCCGATCTGAAGCGGCTGATCGCCGAGAGGTATCCGGACGTCGATGTGTCGGCGCTGGAGCGGAAGCCGGATTCCGAAGTCAAGAAGGCGTCGCTGGCCGAAGATCTCGACGATGCCGGTGCGGCCGGCGATCGTGCGTTGGCGGCAGCGGCGGTGAGCGTTCTGCGTACGGTGCATCGACCGGAGGCGGCGCCCACGAAACTTCCGACCACAGCGCTCGCGGAGGAGGAGGAGCCGACCCGATTCGCCTCCGCCGCTGCCCTGTTCGGCGGCGCCGTCGCGGCTGAAGACGCAGGGCGTATACAGGAGGCTGAAGCCCTGTACCGCCGCGCCGCCGACAAGGAACACCCCGGCGCGATGAACAACCTCGGGCTGCTTCTGGAAGATACGGGTCGGTCGTCCGAAGCCGAGGAGTGGTTCCGCCGGGCCGCCGACCTCGGGAACGCCAATGCCATGTCGAACCTGGGGGTGAGGTCGCGTGATGCTGGACAGGTGGCGGATGCCGAGAGGTGGTTTCGCCGCGCCGCCGGCCTTGGCCACGCGAGGGCGATGAACAACCTTGCCGTACTTCTCGAGACGACGGAACGCTCGGAATGTGCCGACGAGTGGTTCCGCAAGGCAGCCGACGCCGGGCATACAGGTGCGATGAATGCTCTGGGAGTTCGGCTGGAGGCGCGGGGACAGGTCGAGGACGGCGAGGCCTGGTACCGCCGCGCGGCCGACACCGGCGAACCCAACGCGATGTTCAACCTGGCGTTGCTTCTGGAGGACGCCGGCAAGGTCGAGCCCGCCGAGCTGTGGATCCGCCGCGCTGCCGACGTCGGCCATGCCACTGCCATGTTCAACCTGGGAGTGCTCGCGGATGACTCGGGCCGGACGCACGAGGCAGAAGCCTGGTGGCGCAAGGCCGCGGACGCCGGGCACCCCAAGGCGATGTTCAACCTGGCGATCACATTGGAGGAGGCGGGCAGGTCGGAGGACGCCGAAACCTGGTATCAGCGGGCCGGCGAAGCCGGACATCCCAAGGCGATGTTCAACCTGGCCTGCACATTGCAGCAGGCGGGTAGGCAACGAGAGGCCGAGATCTGGTATCGAAAGGCCGCTGATGCCGGTGACACGACCGCGATGTTCAACCTGGGCTCGTTACTCGAAATCTTCGGTGAAGTGGGGGAGGCAGAGTCGTGGTACCGCAAAGCCGCTGAGGCGGGCGAAGCCGTTGCGATGACCAACCTGGGTGCCCTGCTGATGGAATCGGGCCGGCCCGACGAGGCTGAGTGGTGGTACCGCAAAGCCGCCGAGGCGGGACGCCCCGTCGCCATGTGCAGCTTGGCGGTAGCGATGGAGAAGACCGGCCGGATGGAGGAAGCCGAAACGTGGTACCGCCGCGCCGCCGACTCAGGTCATCCCGGAGCGATGTTTCTCCTCGGCGGCATCCTCGAGCATCGAGGACAAACCGACGAGGCCGAAACATGGTGGCGCAGAGCCGCCGACGCCGGCCACCCCGGCGCGATGTCCGGCCTGGCCTACCTACTCGCGTTGGCCGGTCGTGTCGACGCGGCCGAAACTTGGAGGCGCAGAGCCGCCGCCGCGGGCGACCCCGGCCCGACTCTCGTCCGGTGACGAGCCCCGTTCCGATCGGCCTCCCCTGATCAGAACAGCAGCCCGGAGCGGCCACCCGCTGGTCTACGGTGGATACCGGCCATTCCACTCGTCACCCGGGAGGTGTCTTGCGCTCCACCCGCATACTGCCGATCCTGCTCGTCCTCGTCGCCGCGGCCCTCCTGCTGCCCGCACGCGCCAGCGCCGACGCCGCCATCGACGACACCACCTCCCACCGCATCGATGAACTGGTCGCAGTGCGCGCGGGCGCCGCCGGAGCGAGCAAAGGTGAACTACTCGACCTGCTGTCCAAGCAATTCCTGGGCACCCCCTACGCCGCGAACACACTCATCGGCTCGGCAACCCAACCCGAACAACTCGTCGCCGACTTCCGTCAGGTGGACTGCTTCACCTTCCTCGACTACGTAGAAGCCCTGAGCCGAACCACCGACCGAAACCGCTTCGAAGCCAACCTGATCGACACCCGCTACGCCGCCGCCCAAGTCGACTACACCCACCGCAAACACTTCTTCACCGACTGGGCGCAGGTTGCCGACGTCGCCGCCACCGACATCACGGCAACCCTGACCCCCGCCGCAATCCCCGTCCCCAAACACCTCAACGCAAAGGCCGACGGCAGCGCCTACCTCCCCGGCATCCCAGTGGTCGACCGCACCATCACCTACATCCCCAGTTCCTCGGTAGACCAAGGTGTCATCAACGGCCTACGAACCGGCGACTACATAGGCGCTTATTCCGACGAGCCCGGCCTGGATGTCACCCACGTCGGAATCCTCATCAGCACACCGAGCGGCCCCGTCTTCCGAAATGCGTCCTCGCTTGCGGCCAACAACAAGGTGGTGGACACCCCGCTGGGAGAGTATTTGCAAACCGTTCCTGGCATGGTTGTGTTACGCCCCCGGTCGGCGTAGACGCGCTGCGGAGCTGGTGAGGTAGTCAATCCCACCGATTAAACGTGACTTCTCCGAGGGTATGCGGGTTCCAATACCGGACCTGTTCGAGTTCTGCGGTCCCCAGTTCCGAAAGATCGAAGCCTGCCAGCGGCCGACTCAGATCGTGGCGGGACAGCACCTCGAACCGGGAGAAGAAGCTGAGCGCCTCGGCAATGGGCGGATCATCGGTGAAGGTCAGCACCACCTCATTCGAGCCCATCGGCTCGGCGATCGTAACCAGCGGCGCGTACATATTGCACACTACGGTTCGTTCTCTGTCCGAGTATGCGATGGTGCACCGAAAGAAGTTGCCGGGCAGGCTATTCGACGGCGAATGGGAAACGACCCCTCCGGTCGTCCGTGCCACTGAGTGGCAAGCGGCGCGGAACTCTCGCTCATCTACTCGACCCAGCGGTGGTTCTTCGACCTGCCAGAAACCGGTGACTCCACGAGGTAGGCGCATCACGACAGTCTTCCGCGATGCTATGCAGCCCGGAAGGCCGCAAAGCGCTCGGCGAGACGTTCTTTCGATGGTCTTTCGTCTCTGTGCGCCGGAACTGTTAACGGCCGTTGGTGCATCTCCTGCAGCCCGTGCTTCAACATGGGGCCATCGGTTTCATTCAACAAGTCACTGTTGATGTGCACGAGGTAATCAGGCGATATGCCGAGGTAGTTGACGTCGTACGCTGCATGGTGGATCTTGCACAGAGTAAGTCCATTATCGACGGTGGCCGTCCCGTTGGGGTCGCCATCAGCAGTGATGTGAGCAGCATCGAGTAGCTTGATCTTCTTGAGACTGCAAACAGCACATTGGTTCTCGTATGCCGTCAGTACTCGGCTGCGGAACTCGGGCTGGTGAAGCCGCTGCTTGGTTACTCTGTTTACATAACGGCGCTCGTCCGGCTTCAGATCGAAGGGGTCATCGAACCGGCGAATTTCTTCGTCGATCGCGATCAAGAATCTTCTATTCGGCCTGTCATCAGCGATGACGTATACAGGGAAAACGGGCATGTACACGCTCGGGCGGATCTTGCGGAAGAGGATGAGCGGCAAGCCGAGATCGAGCGCCCGACGTAGCTTCGTGTTGTCGCCCTCCACTGTGTCTTGTTGATAGTCGTACGAGAGAAGGGAGTCACTGATCTCCTGGTCGGCATACCGGCCAGTGGGGTCTGACACGATAGCAAGAGTCGCTAGGAGGTCTTTGGGGTTCCAAATGCCCTTTGCAACGTCGATCAGTCGCCGATGGTGGTTGCCAACCCAGAAGGAGTTCAACTCTTGGCGGGTGAAGGCCCGATCCCCCTTAGCCTCGATGGCTTTGTTGAGGTGATCGAACACCATCTGGCGAAGGTGCCTTTCGACGTCGCTTGTCATGTGTGAAGTGTGCCATGTTCGGTTCGGTGGCGTTGACCATCGTCGGTCACGAATCTGCGCCAGAGCTGTTTGGGCACATCGAATCTCGACTATGCGCGGTGTGGCCGTCACATGTCGGCTCGCCCCTGGTTCCGTTCGTAGATGAGCACGTCGAACGGAGGTGCCGAAGGCCAGTCGGGTCGAAGGGAACCCGCCTTCTTCCAACCCCATCGCAGGTACGTCTCATAGGCTCGGGCGTTGTCGGGGCGTACGAGCAAAGTCGCGCGGCTCTCGGTTCGGTATTGGAGAAGTTCGTCATGCAGCGCGCGGGCAATCCCCTTGCCCGTGAACTCCTTACGCACCATCAGCTCACTCAACGCAAACGTGCGGCTACCGGTTTCTCTGGTGAAAGCCTCCGCATCGCCCTCGTCCAGTTGCAAACCCGACCACCACCTGCTTTCGCCTCCCAGAGGCCATCCCCACGCCTGGCCCACGGGTTCGTCGGCTGAACGCGCCATTACGAGTTCGAAGCCCGTTCGGCCCGGGTCGGTGTAGGTGTCGAAGCGGTGCATGAATGCTTCGGGCGCTTCGAAATCTTCGCCGGATTCAATGGCGTCGATGTACGAGTCTCGGAAGATCTGCTCGACGTGGCCTCGGACTGCTCGCGCTTCGGCGGCCGTGTAGTGCTGAAACGTCAGGCCGTCGATCGAGGGTGGGTTGACGCTCATGAGATACCTACCGCTTGGCGCTGGAGGTTGTCGTAACGTTGAGCGAATTCGTCATCCGGGATGGTGTCCGCGATCGCGCGGACGGGGGCCAGCAGTCGGAGGGTGCGGGTGGAGGATACGGCGCTCTCCAATTCGGCCAGGACGCAAAGGCCCTCTGCCACAGCACTATTGATGTCACCCGTTTTGCCGAGCGTTGCGGCCAGGCCCGCACGGTAGTTGGCACGGTTGCGGGTTCCGGCGTCGTTCGTATCGTCGTCGGCGACCAGTAGGGCCAGTGCCTTCCCGGGCTGGCCGAGGTCGCCCAGTCCGCGGGCTTCTTGTGAGCGAATCTCGCTCGCGTTCACGAATCGCAGCCATCGCGGGCATTCGGAAATCGGTTCGTAGGAGATGGCGGCGTCCAGTTCACGCCACGCTGTCGCGACTGCGCGGTCGAACGCCATCCTGTCGCGCAGGATTGCGTGGGCGAGTGCTTCTCGAATCGCGATCAAGGCGTGAATTCGGCCGGGTGGTCGGCCATGAGTGAGTTGGCGTGCGCGCTCCAGATGTCCGAGGGCGCGGTGCGGGTTGCTTTCCCCGGTTCGGCTGAGGGCGAGCGATTGATGTGCGGCGTTCAGGCATACGTGGATTGTCAGGTCGTCGTCACCGGCCTGATTGGCCAGTGCGAAGGCGTCGGCGTAGCACTGTCGGGCGAGCGGGTGGATGTCGGCGTCGTATGCCATCCAACCGGTGATCGTGGCCAATTCGCCGGCGGCGCTCATGAACAGGGATGCGGCTCGATCGGAAAAAGCGCCGGTTTCCAGCAGTTGCTTCGCGATCGCGAGATCTCGGAGCCCGCTCGTCACAAGTCCGGCACCGCCGATAGCTTGCTCGCGCCGAGCGAGTTCAGTTACGCGTTCGGCCAACTGGCGAGCGTCGCTTACTCCGACCGTGCGGGAAATGCGTGGGGTGTCGGCAGCTGCCGTAAGGGCGGCGGCACCCATGAACATTCCGAACTCGCGCCGCTTCACCTCGTCCTCGATTCCGTAGGTGTTCAGCTCATCGTGCTCACCCAGGCTATCGGTTGTTCGGGGCGGAGTCCTCGGGTCGCGAGCAACGGGACGCGCAACCTTATCGGTAGCAACAGAAGCGAACCGGTCACGCTGTTCGTCGGTCAGTCGGGATAGCTCCACATCCAAGGCCGCGGCCGAATCGCCGCGCACCGGGCGCTCATGAGTTGCTCTCTCCCACTTGCGGATGGTCGGAGGTTGAAAACCGAGCCGTTCAGCGAACTGCTCCTGCGTAAGTCGAAGTGCGACCGTGCGAAGTGCACGTACCTCCGCGCCGGTCCATGTGCTGACGATCATCCTTGCCCCCGATCGACACCCTCAACGGCCAGTAGCGGAAGCGTATTACCTCGGTGCGGTTCCATGCCTTCGGTTTGCGGTGTTTCTCCGTGAAGCTCGAATCGGCCCCGCCGCCGGGTCGATGCCCGGATATCTGTGACGCCATCCACGACCGGCGGTGATCCTCGGCGGCGGGTGCTTGCCAACGAAATCCGAAGGAGCCGAATGTATCTCATTGTGACGATCGGGAGCCCGGTATGACGCTTCCTACCGCTTATGTGGCGTCGGGTGAACTGCCGAAGGGGCCGCCTCGGGCGCTCGGTTATATCGACCGGACCTTGCCGGGGTGGCCGGCGAATGAGCAGCGGGTGATCGCGCATGCGGTGAAGTTGGGGTACTCGTTGGTGCGAATCGTGTTTCGGACGGCGGGGGATATCGATGATCCGATCATGCGGCTGCTCGATCGGATCGGTGGGTACAACGTTGCGGCGGTTGTGGTTCCGAGTGTGGAGCATCTCGGTGAGCGGCTTCGAATCGTCTGCGCGGCATGCGATGTGGAGGCGGTTGAGCCGGAGGTTACCTACGCGCGGGCGCGGCCCACGATTCCTTCGGGGCCGGACTCGGCTTCGCGTGATTCGCAGCCCGAGGTGGGCGATTGAGATGTCGGGGTTGATCGCTTCGGTGGTGACGGTTGTCGGTGTGGCGGCGTTGGCGGTTGCCGGGGTCTCCTGTGCTTGGCCGGATGTCGGGGGCGATCGGAAGTTCGGCGAAGCCACTTGTCCCACTGTGAAAGCCGTTGTGCGTCCGGACATCCTGTGGTTCTCGTTGACGCACGCCGCTCGGTCATCGGTGCCGACGGTGGTGGAGGCGCACGAGGATATGCAGCTGCACTTGGAATGTGATCCCGCCCTGTGCGCTGCGAAGGCAGTGGCGATGAGGACTCTGGTGGCCGCCGGGCGGGTGCGGCCGGACCGATCCCGGCGGCTGTGAGCGTCAGCGCCCTGATTCGCGCACGGCGGACTGCCCGGCCGGTGGTCGGGTGTCAGGCCGCGCTGGTGTCGGGTGGTCGCGAGCGCGATTGCAACCAACGCTGGTGTTGCTCGCGTTCACGTTGTCGGCGTTCGTGTTCGTCGCGCAGGTGGATGCGAGTGAGTATCGCGGCCAGGAGTTCGTCGGGGTGGTGGCGGTGGTTGATGCGGGGAGTCTGGCTGGGGTCGATGTGTTCGGGGGCGATCCATGCGGTTCGACCCGGGAACGGGGAAAGCTCGTCCTGTGCAAGGGTTTTCCAGCCACCCGGTCCGTCGTGAATCAGCGAGTGGCAGGCGTCGCAGGCCAGGACGAGGTTGGTGATGTCGGTGGGGCCGCCTTTGGCGTAGTCGCGGATGTGGTGGGCGGCGCAGAGGCTGGCGGGGGCATCGCATCCGGGGCGGGAGCAGCCGCGGAGGGCGGCGATGAGTGCCAGGCGTTGGGTGGGGGAGGCGAGTCGTTTCATGCGGCCGAGATGTAGAGGGAGTCCGGCGTGGTCGAAGATCGCCAGATAGGGGCGGGATCGTTCGGCCAGGCGCAGCGCTTCGCGGATCGGGACGACCCCGCCGGTGGCGGTGGTCGCGGCGCCCGAATCCTTTTCCAGGTCTGCGAGTTTCATCGTCAGCACGGTGGTGACCGGCATGCCGCGGTGGCGGCCGAGGTCTTCGGCGATCAGGCCGGAGCGCAGGACGGCGGTGAGGGCGTCGTGGTTGCGTTGGGCGGCGCTGCGATGATCGGCTCGCGCTGCCTCGGCCAGCGTCGCCGGGTCGGCGGTGTCGATATCGAGGGCTGGGCTGTTCGGGTCGTCCGGGTTACAGACGCCGGGGCGTGCGTACTTGGCCAGCAAGGGGTCCAGTAGGGCACGGAGCACCGGGTCGATGTCGCCGCGCACGGGGGACATGCCGTCCGGGCGTTGCCGGCCTACGACGATGCCTCGCATTCGGGCGCGGTCCTGGTCGGTGGTGAGGCGGCCGTCGGGGTCCAGGTAGGCCAGGATTCGGGCGCCGACCTTGCCGATGTCGTCCGGTGAGCCCGACCGTGCGAACTCCGCCAACAGTTGTTCGGCGGCTTCGCGGTCCGCGTCGGATACGCCTCGCGGCACCCGGTTCATGACCTGTGCGATCCCGCGGACGTGGTCGGCGGAAATCTCGCCGTGTGTCAAAGCTGCTGCGGTGCAGGGTAATTGCGGGTCGCGTAACTCGCCGTCGAGATCATGGAACGTTCCTACCCAGCGCGCCGAATTCACGCGGCTGCCCGCGTCGGCGCTCGATATGCGCAGTGTCTCCATCAGGAACCGCTTGACCGTCTTCGCGCCGGTGCGTGACGGCAGGGATCGCTCCTCGGCCTCGATCAGCAGTCGGTGCTGCATCGCTGTCAGTTGGCGCGTGCAACTCTCCACCTCCCGCATCGCCTGTACCAGCTGCTCATCCGACAGCGGTGTCAGCGATCGTTCGAATAGCTCGGAGACCGCAGCGAGGAGCGGTCTGGTGACCCGCTCCGCGTCCTCCCCGCCGTTCGAATGCATGTTCGAATTCTATCAAGAAGGAGTGGCGGTGTGCACCCCTTCGCTCTGTTCAGTCTGCGAAACCGATTCTGAACAAGTGACCGAAAGGGATTGTGGCGCAGTGCAATTCGCCAAGTCGAGGCGGACAAGCCCGAGTGCCCGGCGAACTTGGCCGAGTTCGACGATGCTCAGAGCGGAATCGTGCGGCAGTCGTTACCGCAACCGCCATCGACGGAACCCTGCCCAGGCCCGGCGACACGGTGCAGGATCGCCCGCGTCGGCACGATGACGAGCCGGTCGTTGTCCAGCGTGCCGAGACCGTCCACGATCAACGAGTAACCCGTCGGTTCCCGCGGCGCCCACACCAGGCTGACCGCCGGGCGGGCCGCGATGTTGTCCCGAGTATGGCTGCCGGGCGCGGTCACGTGCAGGCGACCGGAGTGCGGGACCGGGTGCACCGGCACTACGCGCGGAAGAGAATCGTCGCCGATGCTGATGAGGTGAGCGAGTTCGTAGTCGGCGATCACCCGCGCGAGCTCATCCGCTTTCACCTCGGAATTCATGTATCGAGCGTACTGCGGTCCGAGGGGCGAGCCGCCCGGCGAACCGAGGCCGGTCCTCAAGCAAGCCGCATCATCAGCACCACCCCCACGGCGAACATCGTCGCCGCCACGAAGGCGTCGAGCACTCGCCACGCCGCGGGCAGCGACAGGACCGGCGCGAGCAGCCGCGCCCCGTATCCCAGCCCGGCGAACCACACTCCGCTCGCGACCATCGCGCCGACACCGAAGGCCCAGCGCGACGATCCGTGTCCGGCGGCGACCGAGCCGAGCAGCAGCACGGTGTCCAGGTAGACGTGTGGGTTGAGCCAGGTCATCGCCAGGCAGACCAGAATCGCGGTGCGGATGGACGCGGTGGCGTCGCCGGTGGTCGCGAGGGCGGTGGTGGCGGGGCGCAGTGCGCGGTGGGCTGCGACGGCGCCGCAGGCGATCAGGAAGCAGCCGCCGGCCAGTCCGACGACGGTCAGAGCGGCGGGATAGGCGCCGACCAGCGCGCCGAGACCGCCGACACCGCACATGATCAGAATGGCGTCGGAGGCGATGCAGATGGCGACCACCGCCGCAACGGCTTGCCTGCGTGCGCCTTGGCGCAGGACGAAGGCGTTCTGCGCGCCGATGGCGACGATCAGGGATAAGCCGGCACCGAATCCGGCCAGGGCCGCCGAGAAGACACCGCTGTTCACGCCGCCGACGGTATGGGCGTTGACAGAATCAGTACAGCTAAAGTTCCTTAACTATCATTAGCAACCGTGATGTCCGAGCTGCCGGTTGATCAGGTCCGCACGCTGCTCGCCGTCGTGGACGAAGGCACATTCGACGCCGCCGCTGCCGCGATGCATCTGACGCCCTCGGCGGTGAGTCAGCGCATCAAGGCACTCGAACAACGCACCGGCCGCGTCCTGCTGATGCGCACGAAACCCGTCCGGCCCACCGAATCCGGCCGGGCGGTGGTGCGTTTCGCGCGGCAACTGGCCGCATTGCAGGAGGCGGCGCAACGAGAGCTGGGGATCGCCGGAGATTCCGAGTCCACCACGCTGTCCATCGCGGTCAACGCCGATTCGCTGGCGACCTGGTTTCTGCCCGCGCTGTCACGGGTGCCGCAGGATCCGCCGGTCTGTTTCGATCTGCATCGCGAGGACGAATCCCATACCGCCACCCTGCTACGTGAGGGCACGGTGATGGCGGCGGTGACGTCGCTGGCCGAGCCGGTGACCGGATGTACCGCACGGCTGCTGGGCCTGGCGCGGTACCTGCCGGTCGCGAGTCCGGAATTCGTCGAGCGTCATTTCGCGGCCGGACCTCTGGAACGGTCGCTTCCCGACGCTCCGGTCATTGTTTTCGATCGCCGGGACGAATTGCAGGATCACTACGTTCGCACCGTCACCTCCGGCAGGGCGGGTGCGAGCCGGCTCCGCCATTATGTGCCCACCTCGGAAGGGTTCCGCGACACCATCGTCGCCGGGCTCGGATGGGGGCTGGTGCCCGAACCGCACGCCGACCCACTGCTGCGGAAGGGCGCGTTGCGGATCTTCGCGCCGGAGCAGTGGGTCGATGTGCCGCTCTACTGGCAGCAGTGGAAGTTGGATGTACCGGCCCTCGCGCTCGTCGCGCAGACGATCGGTGTTGCGGCGGCCGACTATCTCCGGCAGTGAAAAAGTCTCTCCCGCAGCGCATGTCGATGTTGAGCCGTTCCGGGTGTCTCGGTGGCGTCAGTCGATCAACTGTGGTGCCACCGCCCGGGAACTGCCGGGAACCGCTCTCGGCGATGCGGAGGTGAGCAGCGCGATTCCCGCCGCGAGCAACCAGATGATCGTGAATCCGGAAACCGTTGCGGTAGTGCCCCATCCGTTCGCCGCGTAGAAGTTCGCCGGAGTGTTTCCGAAGAACATCGACGGTGCGAACGCCACATTCACCACCGCCAGGACCGCGGCCGAGCGCCCTGCCCACGTGGGCAGAATCCGAGTGCGCAGGATCGTGACGGCGGCCGTGGTCATGAACAGGGCGGTCAGGAGCCGGGTGACCGTTCCGTACAGCACATAGGTGCCGGACACGGTGACAGTGGGATCGATCGGCTCGGGCGCCTGGATCGTGGCGCCGATCTCGAGGCCCATGGAGACGAAAGCGACTGTGGCCCACATCAAACCGGCGGTCGAGGCCAGTGAACCGAGCCATTCGTAGCGTCGGTCCGCGGCCTTCACCAGGTGACCGAAGGCCGACATGAACACCACCGCCCCGAGAAGCCCGACGAGACCGATCAGGCCGCGGGTCAGGATGTTCCAGTCCGGGGGCGGTCCTTCGTAGACGAAGTAGAGCGGCAGTTCGACGAGCATGAGCGCGGCGCCGCCGCACCGCGGCGATTCCCGCGGTGCGGCGGAGGGTTTCGGTGTGCACGGATCGTCCTTCCGATCGGCGACAATTGTAAGTATATGTCTTATACTATATCGACCATACTAAACTCCCGAAGGAAGAATTGTCGACGACGGGATGCGCGCTGATGACCGATCGGGAGGTGCCCGGCCATCTGGCTCGGCTGTGGCGGCTGCCGGTGGACGCCAAACTGGGCCGTCCGGCCGCACTCGATGTCGATCGGGTGGTCGCGACGGCCGTCGAGCTGGCCGACCGGGACGGTCTCGCCGCCGCCACACTGCCGAAAATTGCCGCCGCGCTGGGCGTTACGCCGATGTCGCTCTACCGTCACATCGGATCGAAGGATGAACTACTCGGGCTGATGTCCGATGCCGGAATGGGTGCCCCACCCGAATTGCCCAGCGGTTCATGGCGTTCGATGCTGCGCGCCTGGGCACTCGCACAACTCGACGTACATCGCGCCCGCCCCTGGCTGACCCAGCTGCCGATCACCGGTCCGCCGAGCGGGCCGAACACTGTGGCCTGGATGGACGCGGGGCTGCGCGCAGTGCGGGAAACCTCTCTGGACTGGCCGGCGAAGGTCGGGGCCATCATGGTGGTCAGCGGATACGTCCGCGAGGCGTTCGTCACCGCCCGCCAACTCGAACACGCCATGGCGGCAGCCGATCTCGACCCCGTCGGCGCCCTGCACGACTACAGCCGTCATCTGCGTGCGCTGGTGGATCCAGAGCGGCTGCCGGATATGGCTGCACTGCTGGCCTCGGGACTGTTCGACGCGATCGAGCCCGCCGAGGCAGATCCCGACTCGGACTTCGCCTTCGGCCTCGACCTGATCCTCGACGGTGTGGCGGCGACGATAGCCGCGCACCATGGGTACGTCGGAAACGGCCGGTAACGACAAGCGGCCCGGCGCCGTGGGGGGCGCCGGGCCGCGAACAGCGCCGGATCAGCTGCTGCCGAACCAGCCCGGAGGAACGACCTGGCGGAAACCGTTCCAGCCGTTGCCGTGCCGGTCCCACGGGTTGCAGTCGTTGCCGTGGCGGTGACGGTCCCAGTCTCCGCGACGGTCCCAATCGCCGTGGTGGTCCCAGTCGCCGCGACGGTCCCAGTCGCCGAGGCCGCCGAACGGGCCGTGCCCGTGACCCGGGTGTGCGATGTCGGTGGCCGCCGGGGCGCTCACCACGTCGGCCTGGGCCGGAATGGCAAGCGCGGCAAGCGGCGCTGCGACGATGGCGCCGGCGACGGCGAGGCGCGCCGCCGTGCGCTTGGTGCGATGTTCGGTTCTGGCAATCACGGTGAATCCTTCCAATCAGTTACACCGAACGCAGTCTCTCGCAAATCGGACACCGCGTCACGGGTGGTGGCACGAGGTTCAGGGCCGAATCGGCCGCGGGGATGACGGGAACTCGGGGTTGCCCCTGAGTCCAGCGATTCAGCTGCTGCCGAACCACCCCGGCGGGTAAACCGGCCTATACCAGGAGTAGTACGGCCGATACCACGGATTCCAGAGTTCCATCGGCATCGGATCGAACGGTGTGATTCCCGGGTAGTACCAGCCGACCGAGCTCGGCTCGCTCGCCGGCGCCTGCGCCGAACTCTGCCCGGCGGCCGCGGTGACCATCCCGATCAGGATCAGTCCGGCTATCGCCGTCCTCGCCAGGATTCGGCGTACCCGGACGGATGCGGCAGTCGCGAACACGACCAGCCCCTTTCAACTCGCTTGTCCCGCCACCCTCGCCGATTTCGGCGCGAACGTCACGGTCGCGATACGCCCAGGGCTGAGAAGAGGTTCAGCTCACATCCCGCGCCTCGCCGTCCGGATTCGCGGGATCGATATGCCAGCTGCGGATCCGCCGCGGGTGAATGCGAATAATGGTGTGCGCGAACCAGTCCGGTGCCACCGGAGGCGTATCGACATCGAGAATCTCGCCGACGCCGCGGATCTCGACCCCGCGCCCCCAGCCGGGCTTCACCTCGGCCGGATCGTCCGGCGTCATATCGTCCACAACCAGGCTCACATTCGGATTACCACGCACATTGCGATACCGCTGGGCACTGGGACTCGGCCCGCCGATATCGATCGTGCCGTCCTCGTTCACCCGAAACCCGACCGGCACCAACTGCGGCCGCCCGTCCGCCGTTACAGTGGCCAGCCGGCCCAGCGATTGGGAAGTCAGATATTTGTGTTCGGCCGCGGTGAAAGTCATGCCGCCACGCTAAGAGCTCGAGTGCGGTTGAGGTCAAGTGCCGCGCCGTCCGGTCAGTCGGCCACTTTCGTGAGGTGAATGTGGGTGACATTGTCGCCCGGCCGGGCGGGGGAGACGGTGTAGCCGGGGAGGTCGCCGAGGTCGTCGTAGAGGCGTTCGCCGGTGCCCAGAAGGGTGGGGACGAGGGCCAGGTGGAGGTCGTCGACGATGCCCGCGCGGAGGAAGCGGCGGACGGTCGCGGCTCCGCCGCCGAGACGGACATCCTTGCCGCCGGCCGCGGAGAAGGCTTGTTCCAGAACGTTTTCGGACGTGTCGTCGACGAAGTGGAAGGTGGTGCCGCCGTCCATCTCCAGTGCCGGGCGCGGGTGGTGGGTGAGCACGAAGACCGGGTGGTGGTAGGGCGGGTTGGGTCCCCACCAGCCGGTCCAGGAATCGTCGGGCCATTCCCCGCGCACGGGCCCGAACATGTTGCGGCCCATGATGGTCGCGCCGATATTCGCTTCACCGGCGGCGAGGTGTTCGTCGTCGATTCCGGTGCTGCCGCCCTCCCGGCCGATCATCCGCCGGCCGAAGCGGGTCGCGAAAACCCATTCGTGCAGGCGCTCACCGCCGACACCGAGCGGATGATCGGGACCTTGGTCGGGACCCGCGACGTACCCGTCCAGCGAGATCGAGAAGTTGTGGACGCGGAGACGGGGCATGGCGGGTCCTCTCACGGAGTGCTTGCTGTTTGCAATTGCTCAGCACTCTAACCGTGGTGCTTGCCGATTGCAATCAGTTGTCACGCCGTGCGCTGCGCCGCCGACCAGGCGAATGCGGTCAGGGTGGGATCCAACGGGGCCGCGGTGAGTCGATTGCCGAGTGTGGACAGCGTGTAGGTGCCGATACCCAGCACCACCTCGAGGGCTTGTTCGGGGGTGTAGCCGTGGGACAGGAAATCGCTCGCACGCTCGTCGGGGACGTTGCCGGCGGTTTCGACGACGGTGAGCGTGAACTCCTGGAGCGCGGCGAGGCGGGGGTCGGGGAGGCGGCGCTGGTCGCGCAGCGCGGCGATCAATTCCGGGTTCGCGCCGATCGCGGTCAGCTTCGCGGTGTGCATGGCGACGCACAGGTGGCATTCGTTGCGGGTGGCCATCGTCATGACCAGTACTTCGCGCGACAGTTCGTCGAGTGTGCCGCCTTCGAACAGGGCGTTGAGTTTCATGAATCCGTCGAGCAGTCGGGGTGACGTCGCCATCTTCGCCACCGCGGCCGGGAGGTAGCCGAGGTGTGCGGCGCTCGCGGTCATCGTGCGACGGGCTTCGGCGGGTGCGGAGTCGAGGGTGTGAGTGGGGAAATGCATGGGGCGATCCGTTCGAGGTAGACAACCAAGTTGTCTAAACAGTAAACCTGGTTGTCGAATAGGGCAAGTCTCGGGACCGGTGGGGTGAAGCCGGTCAGCCTCCGAACCACCCCGCGACATCGAGCCGGAACGATTCCGGCGGGACCATCGTGCGCAACGCGGACTCCATATCCCGCACGCGCTGGGCGCCGAGCTCTTCGACCCAGCGGCGTCGCAGCCGCTCGAAGATTTCGGCCGACTGCCGGAGTGCGTCGATCCCGTGCGGGGTCAGGCGGACGATCTTGCGCCGGGCGTCCTCGGGATCCTCGACGCGTTCGGCATAGCCCAGCGCGGTCAGCCGCTCGACCGTCTTACCCGCCGCCTGTTTGGATACGCCCAGCGTGCGACCGATATCGCTGGCCGTCGCGCCCTGCACCCCGATCGCCTGCATCGCGAATCCGTGGGCCGGGCGCATGTCGGGGTGCCCCTGCTGCGCCAGTTCGGCGTGCAGCTCGTCGATGAGCGAGCGGAACCCCGCGAACAGCAGCAACGGCAGCTCGAATCCGGGGCTGTCGATCGGGGCCCTCCCGCGCTTTCCGACAACCATGTTGACGAGAGTAGTCCAGCGGCGCAGACGCATACCCCGGCGTCGCCCGTGGGCGCGTGTCACCGGTCGCGGCGGGTCCGGTGGTGTTCAATACACCTGGAGTGCTCGGAAACGAGCCCGCCTTGTTCTGTCGAATGCCCGGAGGCGCGATGACCACACGGCCACACCGGATTCCCGACCAACCTTCCGCGCCGCGCCGTCGTGGCGGCCTCGTGCATCGGCTCGCGCCGTGGCTGGCTCTCACCGCGATGCTGGCGGCGTGCAGTGGCCCCGGCGCCGATGTCACCGAATCACACGCTCCCGCAACGGTTTCGACCGCTCCGCTGAGCTCGGTCGCGGTGGTCACGCACGGCAGTCCGGGCGACGCGTTCTGGAATGTGGTGAAGAACGGTGCCCAGGCGGCCGGGAAGGATCTGGGAATCCGGGTCGTCTACAACTCCTCGGGCGACCCGGGGGAGCAGGCCAAGTTGGTGGACAACGCGGTCGCACAGCATGTGGATGGACTCGTGGTGTCGATGGCCAATCCGCAGGCGCTGCGCCCGTCCATCGAGCATGCCGTCGCGGCGGGGATCCCGGTCGTCACGATCAATTCCGGTGAAGCCGACAGCGCGGCCGCCGGCGCGATCGGGCATGTTGGGCAGAGTGAGCGCCAGGCCGGGACGGCCGCCGGCAAACGCCTGCGCGACGCCGGCAAAACCAGGATGCTCTGCGTCATTCACGAGGCCGGCAATATCGGCGCCAACGACCGCTGCGCCGGCGCGATCGACGGATTCGGTGGCAACGCCACCACGCTGCAGGTCGACATCAACAATCCGGCCGATGCGCAGTCGCGGATCAAGGGAGCCCTGGAGGCCGATCGCTCGATCGACGCCGTGCTGACCCTCAATTCGCAGATCGCCGCCCGGGTGGTCGACGGGGTTCGCGAATCCCATTCCCACGCCGCCGTCGCCACATTCGACCTCAATCCCGATGTGGTGGATGCGATTCGGGCCGGGACCCTGCTGTTCGCGGTCGACCAGCAGCAGTACGAACAGGGATATCTGCCGGTGGTGATGCTGCAGCTGTACCGGCGCAATCTCAACACGGTCGGTGGCGGGATGCCGGTGCAGACCGGGCCGGCCTTCGTGGACAAGAACAACGTCGACGCCATCGCCGCCCTGGTGGCGCAGGGCACGCGCTGAGCAGGGGGCTGTCATGACCGATACCGCAACGGTTTCCGAGTCCACCGCACCCGCCGCGATCGGGCCGTCACTCCTGAACCGGCTGATCGTCCGGCCCGAGATCGGCGCCGGTCTGGGCGCGCTGGTGGTTTTCGTCTTCTTCGCCGTGATCACCGACCAGTTCCTCAGTCCACTCGGGGTGGCCACCTGGCTCGACGACGCCTCGACACTCGGCATCATGGCCGTCGCGGTGGCACTGCTGATGATCGGCGGCGAATTCGACCTGTCCGCGGGCGTGATGACCGCGTCGACGGCGTTGGTGACCGCCATGCTCGCGGTGCACGCCGGATGGAACGTGTGGTTCGCGCTGGGCGTCTCGCTGCTGTTCGCCCTCTCGGTCGGCGCGCTGAACGGCTGGCTGGTCATGCGGACGGGCCTGCCCAGCTTCATCGTCACGCTGGGCACATTCCTGGCTCTGCAAGGTCTCGATCTCGGCGTCACACGGCTGGTGACGGGGACCGTGCAGGTGTCGGGTATCCGGTCGGCGCCCGGATATGCCTCGGCCGGTTGGGTTTTCGCGGCGACGACGAATCTCGGTGACGCCCGCATCCAGGCCTCGGTGCTGTGGTGGATCGCGGTCACCGCGGTGGCGACGCTCGTGCTGGTGCGCACCCGCTTCGGCAACTGGATCTACGCGGTCGGCGGTTCGCTGCCCAGTGCTCGTGCCGTCGGCGTACCGGCGGCACGCACCAAGATCCTGCTGTTCATGGGCACCGCCCTCGCGGGCTGGATCGTCGGCTCCTGCAATCTGCTGCGGTTCGCGAGCGTGCAGGCGAACCAGGGAGTGGGACTGGAATTTCAGTACATCATCGCCGCGGTCGTCGGCGGTTGCCTGCTCACCGGCGGATTCGGATCGGTGCTGGGCGCGGCCATCGGCGCGCTGATCTTCGGTATGGCCCGGCAGGGCATCGTGTTCGCACGCTGGGACAGCGACTGGTTCATGCTGTTCCTCGGTGTGCTGCTGCTGGCCGCGGTACTGGTCAACAACGCGTTCGCCAAGCGCGCGGAGAGGTTGCGCCGATGACCACTCGACACAGCGATACCGAACAGCTGGCCTCCGCGACGCTGATCGAGACGGTCGGTATCGGGAAGAGTTACGGCGGCGTCGTCGCCCTGGCCGACATCTCGATGGTCGTCCGAGCGGGGGAGGTCACCTGCGTGCTCGGCGACAACGGCGCCGGGAAGTCGACGCTGATCAAGATTCTCGCCGGCGTTCACCGCCACGATGCCGGTGAACTGCGCGTCGACGGTGAACCGACCCGGTTCTCCTCGCCACGCGAGGCATTGGACCGCGGTATCGCCACCGTCTACCAGGATCTGGCGGTCGTGCCGCTGATGAGTGTGTGGCGCAATTTCGTCCTCGGCTCGGAACCGACCAGGGGCGCCGGACCCTTGCGCCTGCTGGACCGTGCGACCGCGCGCGACATCACTCGGACGGCGTTGTCGGACATGGAAATCGAGATCCGCGATCTGGAACAGCCCGTAGGCACGCTGTCGGGTGGTCAGCGCCAATGTGTCGCGATCGCCCGCGCGGTCCATTACGGCGCGAAGGTTCTCATTCTCGACGAACCGACCGCAGCGCTCGGCGTCAAACAGTCCGGCGTGGTGCTGCGCTACGTCGCGCAGGCCCGGGATCGCGGTCTCGGAGTCGTGCTGATCACGCACAATCCGCATCACGCCTACCCCGTCGGCGACCGATTCCTGCTGCTGCGGCGGGGCCGCGCACTCGGCGGCTACGACAAGTCGCAGATCGATCTGCCCGAGCTCACTCGGCAGATGGCCGGCGGCGCGGAACTGGAAGCGCTGCAACATGAATTGCGTCGCACGCCGCCCCAATGAACTCCGCCGCATGGGACGGCCGTCAGCGCTGGACTGGCGGTGGGGCTCCGGTTACCCTCTGCCTGCCCCGACGTCGAGAAGTGAGTGAGAAGCGTAGTTGAACGGCACGGTGAAGTGGTTCGACAGTGAGAAAGGCTTCGGTTTCATAATCCCGGATAGTGGCGGAGACGACGTTTTCGTCGAATACACCGAGGTTCACGGCGACGGTTTCCGGCGATTGGTCCAGGGCCAGCGGGTCGAGTTCGACGTACGCCATACCAAGGCGGGGCCGGAAGCCAAGGGCGTCCGAATCGAGCCGATGCGCCGACTGTGGCCCGACCCACACGAACTGTGACCTGTCAGGCAGATCACTTTTCCCCAAATCGGGTTAACGCGCCTTTCTGGGCCCTCGATATGTTGATCGTCAGTTTGTACGACTGAATTGAAACAACGAAGAGGTATTTATGATCCCCGTTATCATCGACACCGGTAGTGCTGCTGTGAACGGCCTGTTCGACACCCTGGGTGCGGCCTTCCACGGCCTGGTCAACACCCTGTGGACCGGCTCTTTCGGTGGCTGATCACTGATTTCGGTCGCTCGACGCGACCTCGGGTCGACCCCGGACCGCAGTGTCCGGGGTCGACCCATTTCTATGGCCGATCGGCCCGCTCGCATGATTCCGGGCGTCCGTGGCGGCGCGACGAGCGGCGTGGTCCGAGCTATCACGGGACAATCACGGCGGCACCGCTCGAAAAGCGAGTTTTTCGGTTCGTGCGCGGTTTCCAGCCCGCGGGAGGACCGCTGTGGTGGCGCGAGGGCGCTGTCCATGGCAGGCTTGAACATCGAGAACGGGCCGACCGTGAAGTTGGTCGGCCCGGCTCGTCTACAGAAGGTATGAAATGGCGCAAGGCGTAGTGAAGTGGTTCAACAGCGAGAAGGGCTTCGGGTTCATCGCTCAGGACGACGGTGGTCCCGATGTGTTCGTGCACTACTCGGCTGTGAGCGGTAGTGGATTCCGGTCCCTCGACGAGGGGCAGCGCGTGGAGTTCGAGATCGGGCAGGGCCAGAAGGGCCCGCAGGCTCAGAACGTCAGCGTTATCTGATCGAGTCCGCTGACTGCGCGCCACTTTACGTAGCGTGAACTGTCCGCGACTTACAGTGGGGCCCCGCATCTTTCGAGATGCGGGGCCCTTCCGCGTCCGGGCCCGCATGCGGTGCGGCCGAGACTCGGCCGCGGTGTGAGGGCGCCTGCCTACCGGGCGGTACACCGGCGCCGAAGCGCGACCATTAAGCTGGTCCGCGGTAAATGCCGACCTCTTTCCCCAGGAGTGCCCCACAGTGAGCCAAAATGGCCGTCCTGTTGTTCTGATCGCCGACAAGCTCGCCCAGTCGACCGTCGATGCGCTCGGTGACGGTGTCGAGGTTCGCTGGGTCGACGGCCCCAATCGACCCGAGCTGCTGGCCGCCGTGCCCGAGGCCGACGCGCTGCTGGTCCGCTCGGCCACCACCGTCGACGCCGAGGTGCTCGAGGCCGGTAAGAACCTCAAGATCGTCGCCCGCGCCGGCGTCGGCCTCGACAACGTCGACGTGCCCGCGGCCACCGAGCGCGGTGTCATGGTCGTCAACGCGCCGACCTCCAACATCCACACCGCGGCCGAGCATGCCGTCACCCTGCTGCTCTCGGCCGCCCGCCAGATCCCGGCCGCCGACGCCACCCTGCGCGAGCACACCTGGCAGCGCAGCAAGTTCAACGGTGTCGAGATCTTCGGCAAGACCGTCGGCGTCATCGGCCTGGGCCGTATCGGCCAGCTGTTCGCGCAGCGCCTCGCCGCCTTCGAGACCAAGGTCATCGCCTACGACCCCTACACCTCCCCGGCTCGCGCCGCCCAGCTGGGCATCGAGCTGCTGAGCCTGGACGAGGTGCTCGAGCGAGCCGATTTCATCTCCATTCACCTGCCCAAGACTCCCGAGACCAAGGGCATGCTGAACAAGGAGACCCTGGCCAAGACCAAGAAGGGCGTCATCATCGTCAACGCCGCCCGCGGCGGTCTGATCGACGAGCAGGCCCTGGCCGACGCCATCACCTCCGGCCATGTGCGCGCCGCCGGCATCGACGTGTTCGAGACCGAGCCGTCCACCGACAGCCCGCTCTTCGAGCTGCCGCAGGTCGTCGTGACCCCGCACCTGGGCGCTTCCACCGCCGAGGCGCAGGACCGCGCCGGCACCGATGTCGCCAAGTCGGTGCAGCTCGCCCTCGCCGGCGAGTTCGTGCCCGGTGCGGTGAACGTCGCCGGTGGTGCGGTGAGCGAAATCGTCGCGCCCTGGCTGGACATCGTCCGCAAGCAGGGTGTGCTGCTGGGCGCCCTCGCCGACGAGCTGCCGGTCTCGCTCGAACTCCAGGTGCGCGGCGAGTTGTCCTCGGAAGAGGTTGCGGTGCTGGAACTCTCGGCGCTGCGTGGCGTGTTCTCCGCGCACGTCGAGGACGCGGTCACCTTCGTCAACGCCCCGTCGCTGGCCGAGGAGCGGGGTCTCGAGGCCTCCGTCACCACCCACAGCGAGAGCCCGACCCACCGCAGCCTGGTCGACCTGCGCGCCGTCTTCGGCGACGGCCGCACCCTGAACGTCGCCGGTACCCTGACCGAACCCGCTCAGGTCGAGAAGATCGTCAACATCAACGGCCGCAACTACGACATGCGCGCCGAGGGCCTCAACCTGGCGATCCTCAACTACGACGACCGCCCGGGCGCCCTGGGCAAGATCGGCACCAAGCTGGGCGAGGCGGCCATCGACATCAAGGCCGCTCAGCTGAGCCAGGACATCGACAAGGAAGGCGCGACCGTCATCCTGCGCGTCGAGGAGTCCGTCCCGGCCGACGTGCAGTCCTCGATCGCCGAGGCCGTGGGCGCCGCGAAGGTCGTTCAGGTCGACCTGAGCTGAGCTGTTCCGGGCCGGAATCAGCTCGGCCGCAGTACGTTACAGTGCGCGTGAATTCAACCGCCATGGTGCGGAGCAGGATTCGCGCGCATTGTGCGTTGTCGGGAGGCGACCCGTTGCGTACCGGGGGACTCGGAGCGAGCAGGGGCGTCGGAGGCAGCGGCGACATCGGACGCCGTTGTCCCGCGCTCGCATCGGCGGTGTACGTACGCGGCAGTTCGGAAGAATCGAGGCTGTTTCGTAGGGCTCGCGGCACCAAGGCCGAGGCCGCAGACCCGTCCCCGATCTCACTCATTGGGAGCGGCTTGCCCTGGTTATCGGGGTGATCCGGGGGCCCGATAGTGTGGCGGTGTCGGCGATCCGGCCGGGCGTTACGCCGCCGATCGACCGCCCTTGGCTGATTCGGCCGCATACGTGTTGCGAGCCGCGAGCAGGAACGAACGGAGCGTTGTCATATGAAGCTGGCTGTCATCGCCGGTGACGGTATCGGGCCCGAGGTCATCGCCGAGGCGCTCAAGGTACTCGACGTGGTCGTGCCCGGGGTCGAGAAGACCGAATACGACCTGGGCGCCAAGCGCTACCACGCCACCGGCGAGGTGCTGCCGGAGTCGGTGCTGCCGGAGTTGAAGCAGCACGACGCCATCCTGCTGGGCGCGATCGGCGATCCGTCGGTCCCCAGCGGCCTGCTCGAACGCGGTCTGCTGCTGCACACCCGCTTCGCGCTCGACCACCACGTGAACCTGCGTCCGTCGAAGCTGTACCCGGGCGTCACCAGCCCGCTGTCCGGTGATCCGGAAATCGACTTCGTCGTCGTGCGTGAGGGCACCGAGGGCCCCTACACCGGTACCGGTGGCGCGATCCGCGTGAACACCCCGCACGAGGTGGCCACCGAGGTCTCCACCAACACCCGATTCGGCATCGAGCGCGTGGTGCGTTACGCCTTCGACAAGGCCCAGCAGCGCCGCAAGCACCTCACGCTGGTCCACAAGACCAATGTGCTGAGCTTCGCCGGTTCGCTGTGGCAGCGCACCGTCACCGAGGTCGGCGCGGAATACCCCGAGGTCGAGGTCGCCTACCAGCACATCGACGCCGCGACCATCCACATGGTCAACGACCCGGGCCGCTTCGACGTGATCGTCACCGACAACCTGTTCGGCGACATCATCACCGACCTCGCCGCGGCCGTGTCCGGTGGTATCGGCCTGGCCGCCTCGGGCAACATCGACGCCTCCGGCACCAACCCGAGCATGTTCGAACCGGTCCACGGCAGCGCCCCCGATATCGCCGGCCAGTCCAAGGCCGACCCGACCGCCGCCATCCTCTCGGTCTCGCTGTTGCTGAACCACCTCGGCCGGTCCGAGGAAGCCGCCCGCATCGAAGCCGCGGTAGCCAAGGACCTCGCCGCCCGCACCGGCACCGCCTCCACGGTCGAAATCGGCGACCGGATCGCCGCGTCCATCTGAGTTTCCAGTCGATCCCCCTGTCGCGAAACGTATTGCGCGACAGGGGGATTGTCGTCTGTGCGGCTCCGACGCGGTGCTTTCGGATGGGTGTCATGAGTTCGACACACGCGCAGTTGTCGTTGCCGCAGAGCGGCCAGGCACGACCCGGTCCTCCGTGGCCAGGAGATCGCGGTGCTGGTTGGCATCGATCGCCAGCGGCTAGCATTGAGCGCAACTGATGCAGGCCATCGACGTGTGCAAAGACCTGGAGGCGGTATGACGGCGGAGCACATCACCGGTGCCGTCGGATTCGGTCCGTACACCGTGCTCGACTTGCACGAACAACCGGAAGACGGCAAAGGGCTGGAACTCGAGGACGGGTGGTTGATCGAGGTGGCGGCGGGGGCTCGGCACAACTACATCAGCTGGAAGCTGGCCGGAGTGCTGCGCAGTAGTCTCGGCGAAGCGGATGTCTTCGTGTGTGACGGTGGGGAGTGGGAGATCAGCACCCCCAGTGGCGTGCGAAAGCCGGCCGTGTTCGTCATTCCGCGCGATGTGGCGCGCGCGGCGATCATGGACGAAACCCCGAAACTGATTCCTGGCACGGAGTTGCTGCTCGCCGCCGAAGTCGTGTCGCCCGGCAGCGGTAGTGAGCGCACCGATCGGGTGCGCAAAGTCCGCGAGTATGCGGCACTCGGGATCCCACAGTATTGGATCATCGAACATCAGCCGCATATCCGAATCCATCGCTCCGTACTCGGCGACGACGGCTACCAATGGGAGCCGACGGTCGGCGAGGGAAGCCGGTTCAGCGCGGATATCGAGGCAGACAAGGTGTTTCGGGTCGAGTTCGATCCCGCGGCGCTGATCGAGTTCTGATCAGGGCAATCCGCATCAAGGCCTTTCCGGCGTCATCCCAAGCAATGACCGCCCAACGAAGGTTGTAGGTACAACCTCGAAAAACGTTGGCGGCGTAGGGTTTCCCCACGGTCGCGCTCCGTACTGTGACGGAACGGGGTGCGGCCGTGGGAAACCGGGGGTCAGCGGTTGCGGGCGATCGGCACCATGGGGACGGCGGCCGCGGCGATGATCGCGGCGACCAGATAGGTCGCCGGGAAACCGGCGGCGGTGATGAGGGCGCCGAAAATCGGTGCGACAGCGGCGGATGCCAGGTTCTGGCCGGTGTTCTGGATGCCCAGGCCGCGACCGCTCCAGTACGGACCGGCGATCTCGGCGACGGCGGTGAAGGCCAGGCCGTTGTCCGCCACGGTGATCACCGACGCGGCGAACAGGATCGGGATCGCCGCCCACCACCAGTGCAACCAGGCCGCACCGGCCAGGGCCGCCATCGAGACCACGGCCGCGATCGCCACGGTGTGCAACGGACGCAGGCGGCTGCCGACGCGGTCGGACCAGACACCGGCGCCGATGCGCCCGGCGGCGCCCAGGATCTGGGTCGCGGTGACGATCGCCCCGGCCACCGGTAGCGACAACCCGGCGTCGCGATGCAGCCAGAGCAGCGCGAACGTCCACAGAGTGGCCTGCGGGATCACCAGCAGCACCGACACCGCGTGGATGCGCCACAGCGTGGAATCGCCCCGATACGGGTTGTCGGGATGCTCGCCGTTGCTCGCCGGCCGGGGCGGGTCGACGATTCCGATCAGACAGCCGATCGCCGCGACGCCCGCCATCGCCGCCGGAACCAGAATCGCCGTGGAAAACCCGTGTGCCGCAGCGACAGCCGGTATCGACATCGCCGCGATCGCGACACCCAGCGGCTGTGCGGTCTGCCGGATACCCATCGCCAGCCCGCGCTGATCGACCGGGAACCAGCCGACGATCACCCGTCCGCTCGCGCCGTTGGTGCTGGCAGCGCCCATACCGGCCAGAAAGAGCAGCACACCCAGCGCGCCGTAATTGGTCACCGTCGCAGCAGCCACACCTGCCACACACATCACGACCGGACCGGCGACCAGAACCGAGCGCTCACCTACTCGGTCGACGATGTACCCCCAGGCGATCAGCGTGCACACCAGGCCGACCGTCGGCATCGCGACCAGCAGACCCGCTGTGGCCAAGGGCATTCCGCGATCGGTCAGCGCCGGTAACAAGAACGGGGTGCCGTGCACGATGACTGCGCTCGAGCTCTGGGCGAAGACTCCGAGGGCGAGCATGGTCCACCGCCGGGTCGTGCGCACATCTGTCACGGTGGTCATCGCCCTCACCTCGAATCTCATATTTTGGGATAAGTGTCTTACTCTGTGAACCGGCCCTTACCGTACACCCAGGATGTGCCCGGTAGGCAACTCGAAATTCGTCACATCTGCCCGTCGCAGACCGGGTGGTCGGCCGTGTTCGGGCAGGTGGATAGACTCTTCGCCATGCGTCTAGGTCGTGTTGCCAGCCCCGATGGGGTCGCGTTCGTGAGTATCGAAACCGACGGTTCCGACGAGATCGCTCGTGAAATCGCCGAGCATCCGTTCGGTACCCCGACATTCACCGGCCGTACCTGGCCGCTGGCCGATGTGCGACTGCTGGCTCCCATTCTGGCCAGCAAGGTGGTGTGCGTCGGAAAGAACTACGCCGCGCACGCCGCGGAGATGGGTGGCCCGGCGCCGGAGGATCCCGTGATCTTCCTCAAGCCCAACACCGCCATCGTCGGACCGAACCTGCCGATCCTCTTGCCGCCCAATTCCTCTCAGGTCGAATACGAGGGCGAGCTGGCGGTGGTGATCGGCCGCCCGTGCAAGGACGTGCCGGCCGCCCGGGCCGCCGACGTCATCCTCGGCTACACCGTCGCCAACGATGTCACCGCGCGTGACCAGCAGCGCCACGACGGGCAGTGGACGCGCGCCAAGGGCTACGACACCTTCTGCCCGCTGGGACCCTGGATCGAAACCGAACTCGATCCGGGCGATCTCGAGATCACCACCGAACTCGACGGAGAGGTGCGCCAGCGCAGCCGGACTTCACTTCTGCTGCACGACATTCCGAAGGTGATCGAATGGGTCACCAGGGTGATGACATTGCTGCCCGGTGATGTCATTCTCACCGGAACGCCGGAAGGTGTAGGACCGATGACGGATGGGCAAACCGTATCCGTGACGGTTCAGGGCATCGGTACCCTTACCAATCCTGTTGCCGCCAAACGTTGATCGAGAGAAGGAATATGACTGACGTACGGGTCCGATTCTGCCCGTCACCCACCGGCACACCGCATGTCGGCCTGATCCGCACCGCGTTGTTCAACTGGGCGTTCGCTCGCCACCACGGCGGCACCTTCGTCTTCCGTATCGAAGATACCGATGCCGCACGCGATTCCGAGGAGTCGTACCACGCGATTCTGGACGCGTTGCGGTGGCTCGGACTGACGTGGGACGAGGGGCCGGAGGTCGGCGGGCCCTACGGTCCCTACCGTCAGTCGCAGCGGCGTGAGCTTCATCTCGATGTCGTCCAGAGGTTGCTGGCCGCCGGTGAGGCCTATGAATCCTTCTCCACCCCAGACGAAGTCGAGGCCCGTCACCGCGCCGCCGGACGCGATCCGAAGCTCGGCTACGACAACTTCGACCGCGATCTGACCCCCGAGCAGATCGCCGCCTACAAGGCCGAGGGCCGCCCGGCGGTGGTGCGGCTGCGGATGCCCGCTACCGATCTGGTGTGGAACGATCTGGTTCGCGGGGAGATCACTGCCAAGGCCGGGACGGTGCCCGATTTCGCGCTCACCCGCGGCACCGGAGATCCGCTCTATACGCTGGTGAATCCGGTCGACGACGCACTGATGAAAATCACACACGTGTTGCGCGGGGAAGATCTGCTTTCCTCCACCCCGCGCCAGCTTGCGTTGTATGCCGCATTGCAGCGGATCGGGGTGGCGGAGTTCACCCCGGAGTTCGGCCATCTGCCCTTCGTGATGGGCCAGGGCAACAAGAAGTTGTCCAAACGTGATCCGGAGTCGAATCTCTTCGCGCATCGGGATCGCGGATTCATTCCTGAAGGTTTGCTGAATTACCTGGCTTTGCTCGGATGGAGCCTCACCGAGGACCGCGATGTCTTCTCGATGGCGGAGATGGTCGATGCGTTCGAGATATCGAAAGTAAATTCGAATCCGGCGCGCTTCGACCAGAAGAAGGCGGATGCGATCAACGCCGAACACATTCGTTTGCTGGATACCGGGGATTTCGCCCGCAGGTTGCGGGAGTTCCTCACCGCACAGGGCCACATCGGCGCCGAAGTGGACGACGGAGTTTTCGCCGCGGCGGCGGAGTTGGTGCAGACCCGGATCGTGGTTCTCGGTGATGCGTGGGATCTATTGAAGTTTCTGTTCGTGCCCGCCGAGGAGTTTGCTGTCGACGAGGCCGCGGCGCAAAAGAATCTGGGCCCCGACGCGGTGCCGGTGGTGCAGGCCGCCGTCGCGGCGCTGGACGGTGTTTCCGAATGGACGCCACCCGTGCTCGAGGAGGCGCTGAAAAAGGCTCTGGTGGACGATCTGGGGCTCAAACCGCGTAAGGCCTTCGGTCCGGTACGGGTGGCGGTCACCGGATCGCACATCAGCCCGCCGCTGTACGAATCGCTGGAGTTGCTCGGCCGCGAGGTGACCATGCAGCGGCTGCGGGCCGCGCTGGCGTAGTAACCGCGCCGGGTGCTGCTTGAATCGGTCGCCGCGCCGGGTGGTCGCGGCTTCGTGACCGCCCGGCGGGGCCGAACCGGCGCCGAAAAGTGGCTCTGACCAGACGATTTGTATATATCGGGGAGGGGTTTGGTACTCTTCTTCTCGGCCCGGAACGAGGGCCTCGAACCGACAGGGGAGAGGCTGAAAGCCCAGGTCATTGGGGTATGGTGTAATTGGCAACACAGCTGATTCTGGTTCAGCCATTCTAGGTTCGAGTCCTGGTACCCCAGCGGAGAATGTTGATTCGCTTCGTTCGGTCGAGTCGGAACAGCATCCCCGGCGATTTGGTCGCCGGGTCTCGGCCGGTTAAGCTTGCCGAGCCTCCTCGATCGAAAGATCCACGGAGATCTCCCCTCGGGGAAGTCCTCTGGCCCCGTCGTCTAGCGGCCTAGGACGCCGCCCTCTCAAGGCGGTAGCGCGGGTTCAAATCCCGTCGGGGCTACATTCGAAAGCCCTCCAGCGCGAGCTGGAGGGCTTTTCTCGTTTCCGAGGTCTCTTGCCGGCGTGCGGTCAGTCCTGCACCGGCCAGGTGGATCCACCCGCCGGCATCGCGGGCATACCGAGCTTCCGGTGATCCCAGCTGCGCACGCGTTCGGGCACCACGCGGATCGCGACGCGCTTGTTCAGCATCGCCTCCACCATCGGGCGCAATTCCTCGGTGTAGGGGCCGGTGTAGCGCTCCCAGACGCTGACGCCGACCTTGAACAGCGCCTCCGGGTCCTCCACGATCTCCGCGCGGCCCTCGATCGACACCCCGCGCAACTGGTCGTAGGTATCGCCCGCCTCGACCAGGACGGTGACGCGCGGATCGCGCCGCAGATTCACCGCCTTCTGGGACTTGCCCTTGGTCTCGAACCAGATCTCACCGTCGACCAGGCCGTACCACATCGCCGTGAGATGCGGCGTTCCGTTCTTGCCCAGGCTCGCCAGCGTCATGATGCGGCTGCGTTCCAGAAATTCGGTGATCTCCGTCTCGGACATCACGATCTGTGCGCGTTGGTTCACTCCCATGCGGTCACGATACTTTACGGCGTATGGCCGGCATCACAGCTCGGGAGCGGGGTGATCAGAGTCGCTTGTGCAGGGCGTCGGCGGCGGCCACGAGGTCGGCGGCCCAGCGCGCACCCGGGCGCCGGCCCATGCGATCGATCGGGCCGGATACCGAGACCGCGGCGATCACCTGGGACGAGCCGTCGCGGACCGGTGCGGAGACACTGGCCACACCCGCGGACCGTTCGGCGGCGCTCTGCGCCCAGCCGCGACGGCGGACCTCCGCCAGGGCGCGCTCGCCGAAGATCGCGTCGGCCAGGACACCGCGCTGCAGTTCCGGGTCGGCCCAGGCCAGCAGGACCTTCGCGGCCGATCCGGCGGTCAGCGGCAGGCGGGCGCCGACCGGAACCGTGTCGCGCAGGCCGGAGGTGGGTTCGAGAGCGGCCACGCAGATGCGGGAGTGCCCGTCGAGCCGGTAGAGCTGCACGCTCTCGCCGGTGATCTCGCGCAGCCGGGGCAGGATGACGGCGGCGGCGTCGAGCAGCGGGTCCTCGGCGGTGGTGGCCAGCTCCGACAGCGCGGGGCCGGGCCGCCACGACCCGGCGGCGTCGCGGGCCAGCATGCGATGGGTCTCCAGCCCCACGGCCAGCCGATGCGCGGTGGCCCGGGGCAGTCCGGTGCGGGTGCACAGCTCGTTGAGCCCACACGGTTGTTCGGCCACGGCGTAAAGCACGGCCATGGCTTTGTCGAGCACCCCGATGCCGCTATGCTGTCTCATAGAACGATATTAGCGTCTCGCATAGTGAGATTGGCAAGTCTGATCGGACAGTGCGAGTACGCGCCTCCGGTGGACCTCTGACAAGAGGTTCACCTGCGAGTTCGCGGCCCGCCTCGATTTTGGACCGACGGAGCGAGGGAGCGCAGCGACTGAGCGGAGGAGGGAAAAATCGAGGCCCAAGGGGCCGCGAACCCGCGACGGCGAAGCCGTCGCAGATAACACAGAGAGGTGGTTGTCATGGCCGAACGGCCACGCACGCTGGCGGAGAAGGTCTGGGACCAGCATGTCGTCGCACGGGGTGCGGGGGAGGGTGCGCAGCGCGAACCCGATCTCATCTACATCGATCTGCACCTGGTGCACGAGGTCACGAGTCCGCAGGCCTTCGACGGGTTGCGGGCGGCGGGTCGTCCGGTGCGCCGGCCGGATCTGACCATCGCGACCGAGGACCACAACGTGCCGACGGTCGATATCGATAAGCCGATCGCGGATCCGATCTCGCGCACCCAGGTGGAAACCCTGCGGCGCAATTGCGAGGAATTCGGCGTCCGGCTGTATCCGATGGGTGATATCGAACAGGGCATCGTGCACGTGGTCGGTCCGCAGCTGGGTTTGACGCAGCCGGGCATGACCGTGGTGTGTGGTGATTCGCACACCTCCACCCACGGCGCATTCGGCGCGCTGGCGATGGGTATCGGCACCAGCGAGGTCGAACATGTGATGGCGACGCAGACGTTGTCGCTGCGGCCGTTCAAGACCATGGCGATCAATATCGACGGCGAGTTGCCGCCCGGCGTCACGAGCAAGGACGTGATTCTGGCGGTCATCGCGAAGATCGGCACCGGTGGCGGGCAGGGCTATGTGCTCGAATACCGCGGCGAGGCCGTGCGCGCCATGTCCATGGAGGCGCGGATGACGATGTGCAACATGTCGATCGAGGCCGGCGCCCGGGCGGGCATGGTGGCCCCCGACGAGGTCACCTACGAATTCCTGAAGGGCCGCGAACATGCTCCGACCGGCGCGGACTGGGATGCGGCGGTGGCCGCCTGGGAGGCGCTGAAGACCGATCCGGACGCCACATTCGACGCCGAGGTGCACCTGGACGCCTCGTCGCTGACGCCGTTCGTCACCTGGGGAACGAACCCCGGTCAGGGCGCCCCGCTGGGCGATGTGGTGCCGAATCCGGAGGATTTCGCCGACGAAAACGAGCGAGCGTCCGCTGAGAAGGCGCTGACTTATATGGATTTGGAGCCGGGTACTCCGCTTCGTGAGGTGTCCGTGGATACGGTTTTCGTGGGGTCGTGCACCAACGGCCGGATCGAGGATTTGCGGGCCGTGGCGGACGTTCTGAAGGGCCGCAAGGTGGCCGAGAGCGTGCGGATGTTGATCGTTCCGGGCTCGATGCGGGTGCGCGCCCAGGCCGAATCCGAGGGCTTGGGCGAGATTTTCACCGCCGCCGGCGCGGAATGGCGTCAGGCCGGCTGCTCGATGTGCCTGGGAATGAATCCGGATCAGCTTTCTCCCGGTCAGCGGTGTGCTTCGACATCGAACCGCAACTTCGAGGGTCGTCAGGGTAAAGGCGGCCGTACGCATCTGGTTTCGCCGCAGGTCGCGGCCGCGACGGCGGTGCGGGGCCGGTTGTCGGCGCCCGCTGATCTGAACTGACCGGCCGGAATTCACCCCAGGACTACAGGAGCAACTATGGAACCGTTCAAGGTGCACAAGGGGATCGGCGTGCCGTTGCGCCGGTCGAATGTCGATACCGACCAGATCATCCCCGCGGTCTATCTGAAACGGGTGACTCGAACGGGATTCGAGGACGGTCTGTTCGCCGCCTGGCGTTCGGATCCGGGCTTCATTCTCAACACCAGCCCGTTCGACCGGGGAAGTGTGTTGGTCGCGGGACCGGATTTCGGTACGGGATCGTCGCGAGAGCATGCGGTTTGGGCATTGATGGACTATGGCTTCCGGGTGGTGATCTCTTCCCGCTTCGCCGACATCTTCCGGGGCAACGCCGGTAAGGGCGGCTTGGTGGCCGCGCAGATGTCACAACATGATGTCGAATTGCTCTGGAAGTTGATCGAAGAACATCCCGGCCTGGAATTGATCGTCGATCTCGAGGCGCGCACTGTGGCCGCTGGAACCACCGTGTTGCCCTTCGATATTGACGACTACACCCGGTGGCGGCTGCTGGAAGGTCTGGACGACATCGGACTCACACTTCGGCAGGAAGAGGCCATCGAGCAGTTCGAAAAGGCAAGGCCGTCTTGGAAACCGACCACCATTCCAGCGGCTATTTCCGGGGACTGAACGGTCTCGAGTGTTAGCTGAGAGCAACCAATCGAGGTTGCTGCGCGTGTGCCACGCCACATGAAATTTGGCGTGGCACATAGACTCTTGCCCATTCAGGGTTTACCGTGGTACCTAGTCGGTCCGACGACGGGCCATTAGTCTGCGGAGGATTCAATGAACAAGGCGGAACTGATCGATGTTCTGACCGAGAAGTTGGGTACTGACAGGCGCACGGCCACTGCGGCAGTCGAGCACATTGTCGACACGATCGTGCGTGCGGTGAACAAGGGTCAGAGCGTCACAATCACCGGATTCGGTGTATTCGAACAGCGCAAGCGGGCGGCACGGGTGGCGCGTAATCCCCGAACCGGCGAGACGGTGAAGGTGAAGCCCACTTCGGTGCCCGCGTTCCGCCCGGGTGCGCAGTTCAAGGCGATCATCTCGGGCAAGCAGAAGATCGCGGCGGCCGGTCCGGCCGTGAAACGCGGTGTGGCAGCGCCGGTGTCGGGTGCGGCGAAGAAGAGCGCCGCCAAGAAGACCACGGCGAAGAAGACCGCCGCGAAGAAGACCACGGCCAAGAAGGCGGCTCCGGCCAAGAAGACGACCGCCAAGAAGGCAGCCGCGAAGGCGCCCGCGAAGAAGGTGACCGCGGCGAAGAAGACGACCGCGGCGAAGAAGGCTCCGGCCAAGAAGACCACGGCCACCAAGGCGACAGCCAAGAAGACGACCGCGGCGAAGAAGACGACCGCGGCCAAGACCGCGGCCAAGAAGGCGCCCGCCAAGAAGACCGCTGCCAAGCGCACGGCAACCAAGCGCACCACGCGGCGATAGCGAGTGACGCGACGACAATGACCCCGGTCCTTTCGGGCCGGGGTCATTGCGTTTCAGTGAGTACGCCGGTTTTCAGTGGGTACGCAGAGACCGATCGAGGTGATCGGCGGCGACCAGCCGGCCGTCGGCGACCGACAGCACCCACACGCTGCCCTTACGGTTCCGAGCCGGCGGCAGGGTGAGACCGTCGTCGTCGGCCCAGCGTTGCAGCAGATCCGGAATGACCTTGCCCTGACTGCACACGAGCGGAACGACGTCGGGGGAGACCAGTTCCCGCAGCCGATCCACACCGGCCTGCGGTGCTGCGGCATAACCGCTTTCCGACAGCAGCGGCTCGCGGGCGATGGCGAGGCCGAGGGCGTCGGCGACCGGCGCGACGGTCTGCACACACCGCAGCGGAGGCGCCGAGTACACCGCGCCCGGGCCGAAGGCGAGCAGATTCGGCGTCAGCACCTGAACCTGTGCGCGACCGGCCTTTTCCAGCGGCCGTTCGTCGTCGGGACCGGTGAATCGGTCGCGGCGGCCCGCTTTCGCATGCCGCACCAGCACCAGGGTCGCGGTATCCGGCGGCAGGCGCAGGAAATTGCGGATGATGCGGCGATCCATCGGGTAGGACAGTTGATCCATCACCCGGTCCACCCGGTGCCAGCGCAGCTGGTCGACTTCGGAATTGGTGACGAACTCGCCGTCGACGGGAGTGGCCGCCCAATAGTCCACTCGTTTGAGTTTGCGATGTCCGGGCACCGGATATGTGACCCGACCGAGATAGCGCCCCAGACGGCAGTTCAGGCCGGTTTCTTCGGCTACTTCGCGCACGGCCGCGACCATTGGGGTTTCGCCCGGGTCGAGCTTTCCTTTGGGCAGCGACCAATCGTCGTATTTCGGCCGGTGTACGAGGGCGACCTCGACCGGTCCGCCGTCGCGGGGCCGCCGCCACACCACCGCGCCGGCGGCGATGATGTTGGCGGTCACCCGCGGATCCGAGATGGTGTCGCCCGAACGGCTCTCATCTGCATCCACCTTGCCGTCGCTCATCGACCCGCCGGTGTCGCCGAGGCGATCGAGGGCGGTGTCGCCGTCGTCCGGGGACCGATCGAAATCTCGTGTCGCCGAGGATTTCACTGCTGGTCCGGCCTCCGCAGTCGCATGAGGAACTCCTGATGGTCACGCACCTGCACGCCGCGACCCAAGGCCTCGGGGCTGGGCTGGGCCGCCCAGCTGCCGTCGGGCTGCAGCACCCAGCACCGGGTCGCGGGATCGAGTGCGGAATCGAACACCACCGCCAGCCGCTCGCGCAGCTTCGGATCCTTCACCTGCGCCATGACCTCCACGCGCCGGTCGAGATTGCGATGCATCATGTCGGCGCTGCCGATCCAGTACTCGTCCTGGGCCTGGAAATGCATGATGCGCGAATGTTCCAGGAACCGGCCGAGAATCGAGCGCACCTCGATGTTGTCGCTCATCCCTGGCACACCCGGGCGCAGCCCGCAGATGCCGCGCACCACGATCTGCACCGGAACACCGGCCTGGGACGCGCGATAGAGCGCGTCGATGATCTGCTCGTCGACGATCGCGTTGGCCTTGAGGCGAATTCGAGCCGGCACACCCTGGGCGGCCAGTTCGGTCTCGCGCCGGATCCGTTCCACGATGCCCGAGCGCACGCTGCTCGGCGCGACCAGGAGGTTGCGGTAGTTGGCCTTTCGCGAATAGCCGGTCAGCGAGTTGAACAGGTCGGTGAGGTCGGCGCCGATTTCCGGTGCGGCGGTGAGCAGTCCGACGTCCTCGTAGAGCCGCGCGGTCTTCGGGTTGTAGTTACCGGTCCCGATATGGCAGTAGCGGCGGATGGTGGCCCCTTCGCGGCGCACCACCAGACAGGTCTTGCAGTGCGTCTTGAGGCCGATGAGGCCGTAGACCACGTGCACGCCCGCCTGTTCCAGGGCGCGTGCCCATTTGATGTTGGCCTGTTCGTCGAAGCGGGCCTTGATCTCGACCAGCGCGACGACCTGTTTACCGGCCTCGGCGGCATCGATGAGCGCGTTGACGATGGGAGAGTCGCCGGAGGTGCGGTAGAGGGTCTGTTTGATGGCCAGCACCTGCGGATCGGCCGCGGCCTGCTCGATGAAACGTTGCACGCTGGTGGAGAACGAATCGTAGGGGTGGTGCACCAGCACGTCGCCCTCGCGCAGGGCGGCGAAAACGTTTCGTGGCGTTTCTCTTTCACCGAATGCCGGCGGGGTGGCCGGAACGTAGGGCGCGTCCTTGAGCAGCGGCCGGTCGACGCCGTAGACCTGCCACAGGCACGACAGGTCGAGCAGGCCGGGCACCTGGATCACATCACCGGGGTCGACGTCGAGTTCGCGCAGCAGCAGCTCGAGCATGTGCTCGGTCATATCGTCGGAAACTTCCAGGCGCACCGGCGATCCGAAGCGGCGGCGGGCCAGTTCGCGTTCGAGGGCCTGTAGCAGATCCTCGTCGCGGTCCTCGTCGACCTCGAAGTCGGCGTTGCGCGTGATGCGGAACGAATGGTGTTCCACCACTTCCATTCCCGGGAAGAGCTGATCGAGGTGGGCGGCGATCAGATCTTCCATCGGCAGGAAGGCGGCCAGCCGGGGGACAGCGGCGATGTCGGAATCTCGGCGGGCGCCGGCGGTTTCGGTGATGGTGCGGCGCACCCGGACGAAGCGGTCGACGTTGTCGGGGACCTTCACGCGGGCGAAATGCTCCCCGCCGGTCTCGGAATCCTTCACCGTGACAGCCAGATTCAGGCTCAGGCCGCTGATGTAGGGGAACGGGTGCGCGGGGTCGACCGCGAGCGGAGTCAGCACCGGGAACACCTGGTCGAGGAAGTACCCCGACAGCCGGCGGCGTTCGTCGTCGTCCAGATCGGCCCAGCCGATGATGGCGATACCGTCCTCGGCCAGGGCGGGCCGCACCTGGTCGAGGAAGACCCGCGCATGCCGCCCGGCCAGTTCCTGGGTGCGCTCGGCGATGAGGGTGAGCTGTTCGGTGGGCGACAGGCCGTCGGCGGAGCGGACCGAGAGTCCGGCCTCGGCGCGGCGTTTGAGGCCGGCCACCCGCACCATGTAGAACTCGTCGAGGTTCGAGGAGAAGATGGCGAGGAATTTGGCGCGTTCCAGCAGCGGTTCGGAAGGGTCCTCGGCCAGGGCCAGCACGCGGGCGTTGAAATCCAGCCAGCTCAGTTCTCGATTGAGGTAGCGATCTGCGGGCAACTGTGTCGCGGCGGCCGTGGTGGGCGGTGGCGTGGCCGCCGGCGGGGCCGCCGGTAGCCGGGGCTGTTGCGGGACGGTCTCCGTTTCGCTCACGCTCACGATCATTCCTTACGGCTCGGGTGGTGTCGCGCTCGACACCACCGTGGTGCGGCCTCTCATCGAGGCCTGGCGATCATCTAGCACACATGTGACGGTGCGGCACACCTCCGAATGAGGTTCTCGTGAACACCTACCGGCCAGCCGATGTCGCGCAACAGCGCGGCGGTGGCCGTGCCGACCCCGAGCGACAGCGCACGGTCGAGATCCTCGGCGGTGTCGACGTCGAGTCGCAGACCGGGCCAGTGCCCGCCCAGTTCCACCGCACCGGATTCCCGGTGGCGGCGCGCGGAATCCGCCCCGAAGCGGGGCAGCAGGGCGGCGGCATCGCCCGCCGCCGACGGGGCGAGCGAATCCGCCGCGTGGGTGTGGCCGGCGGCGCGAACCAGCAGCGCCGCGGTGCCCCGGCCGGTGTGGTCGACGATCACGGAGCGGCCGGTGCCGGGGGCGGCGGCGAGCATCGCCCGCAGCTCGTCGGCGTGCACGGCTGGCAGATCGGCTTGCAGCGCAAGCAGATCGACGGCGCCGTGGCGCTCGCGCACGGCGGCGGCGGCCGATGCCAGCGCGGTGTTCAGGCCGTCGCTGTCCGAGTGGGACCGGGCGGTATCGGCGGGAGTTGCCTCGGACGGGTCCGGATGCACTGCCGCACCGAGTTCACGCACGACGGTCGCGACGCGCTGATCGGGTGTCACGACCGTGACCGAGCCCAGCCCGGCGGCCAGGGTCGCGGCGACCGTATCCGACAGCATGGCCAGCACCAGCCGCGAGCGTTCGCCGGCCGGCAATCGGTCGGCGAGTCGGCTCTTGGCTCGGTCGAGGTGCTTGACCGCGATCACGGCGTGGACGGCATCCGGACGCATGTGTTCATCGTCGCACGTTCCGGGTGCCCGCAGCCTGGGAGCGGTGACCGATCGAACACGCGAACCCCCGAGTACCGGGTACTCGCGCCGCGGCGAGTGGCATATTGAAACGATGACGAGGGCGGCAGTGATGGGTGCGGGATCCTGGGGTACCGCATTCGCGAAAGTGCTCAACGACGCGGGTACCGAGGTCACGATGTGGGCGCGGCGGCCCGAGATCGCGAAGGCCGTGGCGACCGAACATCGCAATCCCGGCTATCTGCCCGATGTGTGGCTCGACGGGATCGCGGCGACCGACGATTACCGGGTGGCCCTCGACGACGCCGACATCGTCGTGCTGGCGGTTCCGTCGCAGTCCTTGCGTCCCAATCTCGCGCACTGGCGCGCGGCCATCCGCTCCGATGCGACGCTGCTGAGTCTGGCCAAGGGCATCGAGACCGGGACACTCATGCGGATGAGCGAGGTCATCGCGGAGGTGACCGGCGCGGATTCCGGGCGCATCGCGGTACTGTCGGGCCCGAACCTGGCGCGTGAGATCGCCGCCGAACAGCCGGCCGCCTCGGTGGTCGCCTGCTCCGACGCCGCGCGTGCGGAGGCCGTGCAGCATTCCTGTGCCACCGGCTATTTCCGGCCCTACACCAATACCGATGTGATCGGCTGCGAGATCGGCGGCGCGTGCAAGAACGTGATCGCGCTGGCGTGCGGGATCGCCGCGGGTATGGGCCTGGGTGACAATTCCGTCGCCAGTCTGATCACCCGCGGGCTCGCCGAGATCATCCGGCTCGGGGTGGCGCTGGGTGCGAATCCGGTCACGCTGGCCGGTCTGGCCGGGGTGGGCGATCTGGTGGCAACCTGCACCTCGCCGCTGTCGCGCAACCGGTCCTTCGGTCATGTGCTGGGCGCCGGCGGTTCGATGCGCGCCGCTCAGGACGCGACACACGGGCAGGTCGCGGAGGGTGTGAAGTCGTGTACCTCGATCCGCGCGCTGGCCGAGACCCACAATGTGGAGATGCCGCTGACCACGGCGGTGCATCGAGTCTGTCACGAGGGGCTCTCGGTGTCCGATGCCGTCGGGCAATTACTCGGTCGGCGGATCAAACCGGAATGAATGATTTCGGTCCGGCCGGGGTACGGTTCGGACTATGACAAACCGGATCAGGGTTGCGGTGGTGTTCGGTGGCCGCAGCAACGAACACGCGGTGTCGTGCGTTTCGGCCGGCATGGTGCTGACGAACCTGGATCCCGAACGCTACGAGGCGGTGCCGATCGGTATCACCCGCGAGGGCGCCTGGGTCCTCAGCGGCGCCGATGCGCGCGCACTCGCCATCCGCGAGCGTGCCCTGCCCACGGTCGACTCGGCCGGCACCGTGCTGACCCTGGCCGCCGATCCGAGCCGCTCGGGCGCCCTGGTCGCGCTCGACGGCGCCGAAGCGGTACTGGGCGTGGTCGACGTGGTGTTCCCGGTACTGCACGGGCCGTGGGGTGAGGACGGCACCCTGCAGGGACTGCTGGAGCTGGCGGGTGTGCCGTACGTCGGCCCCGGCGTGCTGGCCAGCGCCACCGGAATGGACAAGGAGTTCACCAAGAAACTCCTTGCCGCGGAAGGACTTCCGGTCGGCACGCAGGTGGTGCTGCGCCCCGGCACCGATTCGGTGAGCGAGGCCGACCGGGACCGGCTCGGCCTGCCCGTCTTCGTCAAACCCGCGCGCGGGGGCTCCTCGATCGGCATCACCAAGGTCGAGGACTGGATCGATCTCGATTCGGCGATCGCCGCGGCCCGCCTGCACGATCCGAAGGTGATCGTGGAAGCCGCCATCGTCGGACGCGAAGTCGAATGCGGCGTACTGGAATTCCCGGACGGCCGGGTGGAGGCCAGCGTGATCGCCGAGATCCGCATGCCCGGCGACGACATCTCCGAGAGCGAAACCGCCTCCGGCGCACCGCAATTCTACGATTTCGACACCAAATACCTCGACGACGTGTGCGAGTTCGATATCCCGGCCAAGCTGAACGACGATACCTCGCAACAGATCCGGGAGCTCTCGGTGCGGGCGTTCCGGGCGCTGGACTGCCAGGGGCTGGCTCGGGTCGACTTCTTCGTCACCGAATCGGGGCCGGTGATCAACGAGATCAACACCTTGCCCGGATTCACCTCCATCTCCATGTATCCGCGCATGTGGGATGCCACCGGAATCGACAATCGCACCCTGATCACCACCCTGATCGAGACGGCGCTGACCCGGGGCACCGGACTGCGCTGAGCGGCGGTGCCGCGCGCGTAATCTCGGTGGGGTGATTCTCGCGATGACTTTGCCCGGGCTGGCGCTGCTGATCATCGCGGTCGCGTTCGCCGAGGTGGGCTACCGGAAGATGACCGGTCGCGCCGCGCTGCCGTGGATGCGCGAGTCCGCCGGGCCGAGCGCGGCGGGGATCGGATTCGAGCAGTTCGACGCGTTGTTCGACGCGGGTAAGCGGCACGAATTCGAGGAGCGGCAGACGGTTCTCATGCACCGCGAGAACCCGGGCGACGGAACCCCCGGTGACGCGGAGATCGACCTGAACTCCGGACGGGCGCGGTTACCGCGTTCCTGACCGGATCAGTTCGGCACGGGCCCCGGGTCGAGCGGCTTCGCCGGCAAGGTCTTGCCGATCGTGTTCGACATCTCCTGCAGGGGAGACGGTCCCGCCTTGGTGGGCATCGTCACAGCGATATAGGTGCCGCGATCCACCGCGTACCAGGTGCCGGAGGTCACGCCGCTGGTCTGATCGCGCACCTCGAACCAGTTCACGCCGTTGACCACCTGCAGCGCGGAGGCCTTGGTGAATTCCAGCGGCCGGTCCAGGCCGCAGCGCAGCACGATCGGATCGCCGCCGTCCGACAGCTGCCAGGCCGCGGTCGCGGGCGGAGCCGGTTGGGCCAGTTCGGATTTGGTGTAGTCGTCGCCGAGTGACTCCGGCAGCGCGGCCAGCAGGGAGGTGCAATCCTGGCTCGACGCCGCGGGCGCCGGTACCGAGCCCAGCGCCAGCGGCTCGCGGCCGGCGGACTGTCGCGACATGGCCGCGATGACGAGGACGACGACGATCAGCGCGACCGGAAGTGCGACAGCGGTCGCGATCAGCGCCGGATGCAGCTGGGGGCCGGAGTCGTCGGATGCCTCGGTGGCGGATTCGGTGTCCGACGAGGCGACGCGGTCGGAGCCGTCGGTCTCGGGGATTGCGGGGGTTTCGGGGGTTTCGGCCACGGTCGGCGCGGAGTTCTCGGGCCGGTCGGTAGCGGGTTCCGGGTCGGCCGCGGCGGGGAGGCCGGGCTCGGACTCCGGTCGGTCGGGCTGCGGGTTGTCCGCTGTCGGCCGGTCCGTCTCGCTACTCATCCGGGATTCGTCTCCACTCGTGCCGGGCGGGCGTCGCGCCCGGCTGATTGTCTGGAATGCGTGTTCGAGGGTATCGAACGGCCGTCGGCGCGCTCCCGCGGCATCCGGGCGCCGCCGCGCCCGAGGGGAGGCCACAGCGGGCCGGTGCCGCTGCCCAGGCACAGGGTAGCGTCGGAGTGTGGTGTCCCCGGTGACCTGACCGGGTGTGGAGAAGGAGAGCGACATCACCGAGAGCGGCCCGCGCACCGTGCGCGACCTGGGCGAATTCGCATTGATCGAACGGATGAACGCCGGGCGGTCGTTCGGTGGCGGCGTCGAGCTGGGGCCCGGGGACGATGCGGCGGTGATCGCGGCGCCGGCCGGGCGCTACGTGGTCAGCACCGACATGCTCGTGCAGGATCGGCATTTCCGGCTGGACTGGTCGCGGCCGGAGGACATCGGGGCCAAGGCGATCGCGCAGAATGCCGCCGACGTGGTCGCGATGGGTGCCACGCCCAGCGCGTTCGTGGTGTCGCTGGGCTGCCCCGCCGAGACGCCGGTGACGTTCGTCGACGGATTGGCCGACGGCATGTGGGCGGAGGCCCGGCGGGCCGGGGCCCCGATCGCCGGGGGCGATGTGGTGCGCAGCCCGCAGCTGGTGATCTCGGTGACCGCATTCGGTGACCCCCGCGGCCGGGCCGTGCTGCGCTCTGGGGCGCGCGACGGCGATATCGTGGCGGTCGCGGGCCGGCTCGGCTGGTCGGCGGCCGGGCTGGCGGCACTGTCGGCCGGTGCGGACGGAGTTTCCGATGCCGAGCTGTTCACCGATGTGGTTGCCGCCCATCGTGTTCCACGACCGCCCTACTCCGCCGTGCTGGAGCTGCCGGACGCCACGGAGATCACCGCGATGACCGACGTCTCCGACGGACTGCTCGCCGATCTGTCGCATATCGCCGAATCCTCCGGTGTGGCGGTCGATGTCGATTCGGCGGCGGTGGCGGACCCGGCGCTGTCTCCGGTCGCCGCCGCGCTGCACGCCGACGCGCTCGGCTGGGTGCTCACCGGTGGTGAGGACCATGCCTTCGCCGCCACCTTCGGAGCCGGCGCCACCGTCCCGCCGGGCTGGCGGGCGGTCGGCCGGGTATGCACCGGCTCGGGTGTTTTCGTCGACGGAGCGCGGTGGTCGGGGCCGTTGGGCTGGGAGTCGTTCGGAGGGGGCGAATAGCGGTGCGGCCCGACGATGCGACGGCGGGTGGGCGGCGTGCGGACGCCGAGCCGCGGCGACTATCTTGTCCCGACATGGGCGCGAAACCACTGCCGCAGATCATCGATACGGGCTGGGCCGAGGCATTGGAACCGGTGACCGACCGGATCTCCGAGATGGGGGAGTTCCTGCGGGCGGAGAACGCCGCCGGCCGTGGCTACTTTCCCAAGGGCGAGAACGTCTTACGCGCCTTCACCCGTCCGTTCGACAAGGTGCGCGTGCTGATCGTCGGGCAAGATCCGTATCCGACTCCCGGGCATGCCATGGGGTTGAGTTTCTCGGTGGCGCCGGATGTTTCGCCGGTGCCACGCAGCCTGGCGAACATCTTCTCGGAGTATTCGCGCGATCTCGGCCATCCGACCCCGTCGTGCGGCGACCTGTCGCCGTGGTCGGATCAGGGTGTGCTGCTGCTGAACCGAGTGCTGACGGTCTCGCCCGGCCAGCCCGCGTCGCATCGCGGCAAAGGCTGGGAAGCGGTGACCGAGCAGGCGATTCGCGCGCTCGTGGCGCGTGAGCAGCCGCTGGTCGCGATCCTGTGGGGCCGCGACGCCTCGACGTTGAAGCCGATGCTCGGCGATGTCCCGACCATCGAATCCGCCCATCCCTCACCGCTGTCCGCCTCACGTGGTTTCTTCGGATCGAGGCCTTTCTCCCGCACCAACGAATTGCTCGGTACATTGGGGGCCGCCCCGGTCGATTGGCGCTTGCCCTGACCGCGGCGTAACAGTTCGAGCGAAACAGGAGCAGATGCATGCAGATCACATCCGTGCGCGGTGCCGTAGTCGCCGTTGCCGCCGGTGCGGCGGTCCTCGGCGCACCCGCGATAGCGCAGGCCGCCGGCCTGCCGCTGGAGCCGGCCACCCCGCAGGAAGAGGTCACCACCACTCAGCACGCGGGACCGGTGCTGGCCCTGTGGGATCCGCAGACGGGTTCGTCGTCGCTGTCGTCCAATGTCAATGCGCGCGGTCTGTGCATCTTCCAGAGCATCAGCGCGCAGGGCGGACTCGACTGCTTCAACGGCGCCCAGTAATCGGGCGGCGGGCGATCATCCGGATCTCGCTCGCCAGGGAGAACGGTTCGATTCGGCGGGCCTCGTCGGCGGCGAATCCGAACTTTCGATAGAAATTCCGGGCGCGTGGATTCTCCTCGAACACCCATAACGCGGTGTCGGTGTCGGGGAGGAGAATCGCACGCAGCAATTCCTGTGCGATGCCGGTGCCGTATCGGTCGGCCCGGACGTAGAGCGCATACAGTTCCCGATCGGCGACGCGCGGTTCGTCGCGAGGCGGTCCGGCGTGCGCGAATCCGAGGACGCGGTCGCCGGGGGCGCGGGTGTCGTCGACGGCCAGCACGATGGTGTGCGCCGTTCGATCGGCCGCCGCGCTCTCGTCGATCGAGTCGATGAGGGCGGCCCACCGGGCGGTGCGGCGGTCGACGTCGAAGGCGGCGAGTACATGCTCGGGCACCAGTCCGCGGTAGGCCTCACGCCACGATTCGATATGGCAGATCGCCAGATCACGGGCGTATTCGGTGGACGCCGTCACAATCCGCGGGCGGTGCGGGTTCACTCTGGCGTCCCGCGTGTGGGGCAGGGTGAGCACATGACAACGCCCCGGTCACCCTGTGGGTGCGCCGGGGCGTCGAAGATGTCTACGCAGCTCAGCCGCGAACAACCTTTCCGGCCTTCAGGCAGGAGGTGCAGACGTTCATGCGGCGGGTGTTGCCGGGGGCAACCTGGGCACGAACGGTCTGGATGTTCGGGTTCCAGCGACGGTTGGTGCGCCGGTGCGAGTGCGAAACCGACTTACCGAAGCCGGGGCCCTTGGCGCAGACGTCGCAGACGGCAGCCATAGTCGCGAGCTCCTTCATGTCATGGGGGACCGCTGTCGGTGAGACAGCCTGTCCGGAAACTTTATCCTCAATGCCTACCGGCGCTACCGCCGGTGAACGCGACCGACAGGGGCCGCGTGAGGCAACCCTGCAAGAGTAGCGGTCGGCCGTATTCGATGTCCAATCGCCCTGGGGCTCGCCGCAGGCACCCGTCCGCGGCTGCCTCGTCTCCGCCGCCGGATCCGCCTCCCTACCGGCTTCGTGTGTCGAGGGTGTCGGTGCGGACGACTACCCTGGCTGGCGGGTTCGACGGTGTGATCGCGGTGGCGGAAGGACGGTGACGTGCGCGGGGTCCGGGAGAGGCTCGATGCGGCCGCACTGCGGCAGTGGGGTGCGCTGTGTGTGGAACGCCTGCTCGCGCACCGCGAGGAGATCAACGCGCTGAACGTCTTCCCGGTGGCCGATTCCGACACCGGAACCAATCTGCTCATCACCATGCGCGCCGCACTCGCCGCGACGCAAGCGCACGGCGCCGCGGACCCGTCGGGTGACGCCGCCGGTCCGCTCGGCGCCATGGCCCGGGCCGCGACCGCCGCGGCGTGCGGGAATTCGGGGATCATCCTGTCGCAGGTGCTGCGGGGGCTGGCCGAGTCGGCCGATCGCGACGACCTCACCGCGGCCACGCTGCGCACCGCGTTGCGCCGGGCGGCGGTCCTGGTCCGGGAATCGCTGAGCGAGCCGGTCGAGGGCACCATGCTCACCGTGCTGGAAGCGGCCGCGGACCGCGCGGAGGACTGTGCGGAACAGACGGTCGCCGCGGTGGCCGTCGCCGCCGCCGACGGCGCGGTGAAGGCGCTGGGGGAGACACCGTCACAACTGGTCGTGCTGCGCGCGGCCGGTGTCGTCGATGCCGGGGCGCGCGGGCTGCTGGTCCTGCTGGACGCCCTGGTGGAGGTGTGCACCGGGAGCGCACCCGCGCGTCCGGTCTACCGGGTGACGGCTTCGGATGCCGCGCGGTCGGCCGCTGGACCGGTACGTCGCGGTGCTCTGGTGGCGGATTCGCCGGACGTGCACGTGAACGACACTGCGGCGCATGCGGATTCGTCGTCCGAGCGACCGAGGGCCGCCCCGTCGGAAGTGATCGCGGGCGACGGCCCCGGCACGAGTCGCGCTGTACCGCCGGGGAACTCCGATTACGCACACATCGTCAGTGCACAGGCCGGTGCTGAAGACGCTGCGCTGCCGGTGATTTCGCCGCAACGCGCATCCGGCACGGAGGCCGTGCGGCGCGCCGGGAAGGAATCCGGCCGTCGCAATCGGGCGAGCGTGCACCGGTACGAGGTCATGTACCGGATCGTCGAGACCGATCCGGCGCGCATCGACCGGCTGCGTGATGCCCTTGCCGCGCTGGGGGATTCGGTGGTCGTGGTGGGCGACGGCGAGGGCAGCTGGTCGGCGCACGTGCATTGCGCCGATGCCGGCGCCGCGGTGGAGGCCGGGCTGGCGGCCGGCGCCCTGAGCAACATCCGAATCGAGGGTTTGTTCGGCACTTCCGTTGCCGCGCAAGGACAGTCCGATCGAGGCATTCTCGCGATCGCCACCGGCGCGGGGGCGGTGCGGTTGTTCGAGGACTCCGGCGCGGTCGTGCTCACCGGCGCGGTGACCGCCGATCGCCTGCTCGCCGCCATTCGCGAGATGCCGCAGCGGGAAGTGCTGGTGCTGCCCAACGGGGCGCTGCCGGCGCCGGAACTGGTGGCGATCGGCATGGCCGCCCGGGACGGCTGGCGCGAGGTGATGATGCTGCCCAGCGGCTCCATGGTGCAGGGGCTGGCGGCGCTCGCCCTGCACGACAGCGGCAGCCTGGCCGTCGACGACGCGCTGACGATGTCGCAGTCGGCCGCCAGTACCCGGTGGGGTGCGGTCCGCGTCGCCGCCGAACGCGCGCTGACCATCGTCGGCACATGCGAGCAGGGCGACGGACTCGGCCTGGTGGGCCACGACGTGGTCGTCATCGATCCGGACCTGCGCCGAGCCGCCCGCACCCTGCTCGATCGCATGCTCGGCCTGGGCGGGGAACTGGTGACGCTGCTGCTGGGCGCGCAGGCGCCCGCCGGGTTGGCGGACGAGCTCACCGCACACATCACCACGGAATTTCCCGGCGTGGAGGTCGTCACCTACGACGGCGGTCAGGCCGCGGACCTGGTCCAGATCGGGGTGGAGTAGATGGCGACACTGAGCGACCGGCTCGATCACGTGCTGGGGGCGAAGGCGGCCGAACCGCTGGCCGACGCCTTCGATATGCATATCGTCGAGGATCTGCTGCGGCACTATCCGCTGCGTTACGCCACCCAGGGCCAGCCGCTCACCGAGGAGGCTCCCGAAGAGGGCGCCCACATCACGGTGGTGGGCCGGGTGAGCAAGACCGAACTGCGACCGATGCGCCAGCGTCGCGGCAAACTGCTCAAGGTGGAACTCGACACCGGCTCCGCGAAGCCGGTGGAGATCACCTTCTTCAACGGCGACAAGGTGAATTACCTTGTCAAACAGGGTGTTCGGGCCATGATGTCGGGCACCGTGCACTGGTGGCGGCCGGACCGCTGGAATCTGTCGCATCCGTCGTATCTGATCCTGCCCGAAACCGCCGAATCGGTGGACAGTCTCACCTCCGTGCGCGGCGGCGGCGCCCTCCGCGGTCTGGCGGAGAGTGCGAAAGGCGCCGGAGGAGTGGATATCTCGTTCTTCGAGCGGGAATACATCCCGGTGTATCCGGCGACCGCGAAGGTGCAGAGCTGGGACATTCTGGCGTGTGTGCGGCAGGTGCTCGACCAGCTCGACCCGATCGACGATCCGCTGCCGCAGGACCTTCGCGAAGACCACGAACTGCTTCCGGTATCGGATGCGCTGCGGCTGATCCACCTGCCCGAACGAAAATCCGATATCGACCAGGCTCGGCAGCGGCTGCGCTTCGACGAGGCCCTGGCGTTGCAGCTGGTTCTGGCTCAGCGCCGCCACGACGCCGCCGGGCGCACCGCGCGGCCGTGCCCGCCGCGCTCCGACGGTATCGCCGCCGAATTCGAACAGCGCCTGCCGTTCGAGTTGACCGCCGGCCAGAACAAGGTGATCGCCGAGATCGCCGGCGACCTGTCGCGCCCGCATCCGATGCACCGGTTGCTGCAGGGTGAGGTCGGTTCCGGTAAGACCATCGTCGCCCTGCACGCGATGCTGCAGGTGGTCGACGCCGGACTGCAGTGTGTGCTGCTGGCACCGACGGAAGTCCTTGCCGCCCAGCATTACCGGTCGTTGCGGTCCATGCTCGGCGATCTCGGTGGCGCGGGTGAGCTGGGCGCCGCCGACGATGCCACCAAGGTGGTGCTGCTGACCGGTTCGATGTCGGCGAGTGCGAAGAAGGCGGCACTGCTGGACGTGGTGACCGGGACGGCCGGCATCGTGATCGGCACGCACGCGTTGATCCAGGACGCGGTCGAATTCTTCGATCTGGGCATGGTGATCGTCGACGAACAGCACCGCTTCGGTGTGGAGCAACGAGACGCGTTGCGCGCCAAGGCGAAAGACGGCATCACCCCGCATCTGCTGGTGATGACCGCGACGCCGATTCCGCGCACCATCGCGATGACCACCCTCGGCGATCTGGAAACCTCCACCCTGACCGAACTGCCACGCGGCCGCTCACCCATCACCACCCGGGTCGTGCCGGCCCGGATGAAACCGGCATGGGTCGAGCGCGCCTGGGAGCGGATCCGGGAAGAGGTGGCAGCGGGCCGGCAGGCCTACGTGGTGTGCTCCCGCATCGGCGACGAGGAGGACGACGGCGCACCGAAGAAGGGCGCCAAGTCGAAAGGTAAGAGCCGCAAACAAGCCGACGACGACACGGGCGAGGCGCCGACCACCCATGCCGCGATCGACGTCTTCGAGACGCTGCGCACCGGGCCGCTGGCGGATCTGCGTCTCGGACTGTTGCACGGCCGGCTGCCGACCGACGACAAGGATCGCGTCATGCGCTCGTTCAACGACGGCGATATCGACGTGCTGGTCTGCACCACGGTCGTCGAGGTCGGCGTCGACGTGCCCAATGCGACCGTCATGGTCATCGTGGACGCCGACCGGTTCGGCGTCAGCCAGCTGCATCAGCTGCGCGGTCGCGTGGGTCGCGGCAAGCATCCCGGTCTGTGCCTGCTCATCACCGAAACCTCGCCGATGGGTACGGCCATGGCACGGCTGGAGGCGGTGGCGGGCACGCTGGACGGTTTCGAACTGTCGGTGCTCGATCTGCGGCAGCGCCGGGAGGGCGATGTGCTGGGTTCGGCGCAGTCGGGTACCGCGCGCAGCCTGAAACTGCTCTCCTTGCTCGACGATCTCGACGTCATCACCACCGCCCAGGTGCTGGCGCGGGAGGTCGTCGACGCCGATCCGGGGCTGACAGACCATCCGGGATTGGCGAATATGATGCATGCCGCCGTCGACTCCGAGCGGCTGGAATATCTGGCGAAGTCCTGATCAGCGGACCGCGGGCGGATACGGCAGATCGACGCTGGAATTCTCGGTGACCGCCAGCGGGCGGCCGATCTGCGGGAACGCGCGCTGCGGGCAGGCGGGCCGCTCGCACACCTTGCATCCGGCGCCGATGGGCACCGCTGCGGCCGGCTCGTCGAGCTGCAGGCCTTGCGAATACACCAGCCGATCGGCGTATTCGATATCGCAGCCCAGCCCGACCGCGAATTCCTTGGTGGCGGTGCCGAATCCGTGCGGACTGGGATAGGTCGTGCGCGCGATCCACAGATAGCGGCGGCCGTCCGGCATGGCCGCGACCTGCGTGAGGATCCGACCGGGATGGGAGAACGCCTCGTGCACCACCCACAGCGGGCAGCTCCCACCCACCCTGGAGAAGTGAAATGCGGTGGCGGACTGACGTTTCGAGATATTGCCCGCACGGTCGGTGCGGACGAAGAAGAACGGCACTCCGCGCTGTCCCTGCCGCTGCAGCGTGCTCAGCCGGTGGCAGACCGTCTCGAAGCCGACCTCGAAACGCAGGGAGAGCAGGTCGATGTCGTAGGACAGTTCCTCGGCCGACCGCAGGAACTTCCCGTACGGCAGCACCACCGCGCCCGCGAAATAGTTGGCCAGGCCGACCCGGGCCAGCGCCCGCGATTCACCGACCAGCGACGGGGTGGCGTCGAGGACCTCGTCGAGCAGATCGCCGTGCAGCAGGAAGGCGAGCGTGGTGGCGATCTGGAATGCCCGCTGACCGGGGCGCAGCCGGCGCGCGAGGATGAGGGTGCGGGTCTCGGGGTCGTAGCGCCGTTTCGGAACGGCGGGATCGGCGCCGTCGCCGCGGACCAGAACGGTGACCCCGGCTCGCTCCTCGGCCACGCGGGCCAGTTGGCGATCGATCGATCCGATGGTCAGACCGCATTCGTCGAACAGTCGTTCGGCGGCCAGATCCAGCTGGGGGATGTGGTTGTGATGGTCGTAGAAGAAGTCGCGCACATCCTCGTAGGGCATCGGGACGCCGGGCGCCCCGGTGGGGGCGGCGACCTTCGACGACAGCAGATCGAGCTGATCGGTCGTGGCGCGCAGGCGGCGATGCATCGCGACGATCGTCTTGGCGACCTCCGGCAGCCGGGTGGCGAGATCTTCGACCTCCGCGGCCGGCGGGGCGGTACCGCCGGCCGCCTCCACCAGCACCTCGTGCAGGTCCGACACCAGGCGTGCGTCGGAGTCGGCGGCGAAGAATTGCACATCCAGATCGAAGGTCGAATTGAGTTTCAGGAGAACGGGAATCGTCAGGGGTCGCTGGTCACGTTCGAGCTGATTGAGATAGCTGGGCGAAAGCTCCAACGACTTGGCCAGGGCGGCCTGGGTCATCCGTCGTTCTTCGCGCAACCGCCGTAACCGGGCACCCGCATACATCTTGCGCACGCCGCAGATGCTACCTTCACATCTTCGCAATCATTGCAATTTCGCTACTCGGCGCGTACAAAAATCTGCTGTTGCAAGGAGTTTTGATCAACTTCGGCAATGCGTAGCGTGCGAAGTATGCGGCCGGATCGGGTGTGTGCACGATAGCGGAAGTGCTGCTCGGAGGTGGTGAACTACCGGGTGGAAAAGGTTGCCGGGAAGGCTGCTGGTGCCCGCCGGAGCCACATGACGAGAGCCTGTCCGGCCGGCGACCCGCGTCCGGGCGAGTCGCCGACCGTACGGCATCAGCGCACCAGCGCGGCCGCCTCGACCATATTGCGCAGCGACGCCTCCACCTCGGCGCGGCCGCGGGTCTTGAGTCCGCAGTCCGGATTCACCCACAACCGCTCCGCCGGAACGGCTTTCATCGCTTCGCGCAGCGAGTTCTCGATCTCGCTCACGCTCGGCACCCGCGGTGAGTGGATGTCGTAGACGCCGGGCCCGATGCCGAGCGCGTATCCGGCGGTGGTGAGATCGTCGAGGATCTCCATATGCGAGCGCGCCGCCTCCACCGACGTGACATCGGCATCCAAGGCCGCGATGGCGCCGATGATCTCGCCGAATTCGGAGTAGCACAGATGGGTGTGGATCTGGGTGTCGTCGCGAACCCCGGCGGTGGCCAGGCGGAACGCGCCCACGGCCCAGTCCAGGTACTGCTCCTGATCAGCACGGCGCAGCGGCAGCAGTTCCCGCAGCGCGGGTTCGTCGACCTGGACGATCCGGATGCCGGCGGCCTCCAGATCCACCGTCTCGTCGCGAATGGCCAGCGCCACCTGCCGCGCGGTGTCGGCGAGCGGCTGATCGTCGCGCACGAACGACCAGGCCAGAATCGTGACCGGGCCGGTCAGCATGCCCTTGACCGGCTTGCCGGTCAGCGATTGGGCGTAGGTGATCCACTCGACGGTCATCGGCGCGGTGCGCACGACGTCGCCGTAGAGGATCGGCGGGCGCACGCAGCGGGTGCCGTAGGACTGCACCCAGCCGTTGTCGGTGGCGGCGAATCCGTCGAGCTGTTCGGCGAAGTACTGAACCATGTCGTTGCGCTCGGGTTCGCCGTGCACGAGCACGTCGAGCCCCAGATCCTCCTGTAGCGCAATCACATCCGCGATCTCGGCGCGCATCCGCTCGCGATACTGCGCGTCGTCGATCGTGCCGGCGCGCAGGTCCGCGCGAGCGGTGCGGATCGCGGTGGTCTGCGGATAGGAGCCGATGGTGGTCGTGGGCAGCAGCGGCAGGCGCAGCTGTGCGCGCTGCAGCTCACGGCGGCGCTGCGCCGGCGCTCGCCGCGCCTGATCCTCACCGAGACCGGCGAGCCGGGCCCGCACGGCCTCGTTGTGCAGACGCGGATCGGAGCGGCGGCTCGCGATCGCGGCACGGGAAGCGGCGAGCTCCGCGGCGACCGCGTCGGTGCCCGCATCGACCGCATGCGCCAGGACCCGTACCTCGTCGATCTTCTCGGCGCCGAAAGCCAGCCACGACCGCAGCACCGGGTCCAGGCCGGGCTCCACGTCCAGCGAATACGGCACATGCAGCAGTGAACTCGAGGTCGACACCGCCAGCGCGCCGACCGAACCCAGCAGGGTGGCCAGCTCACTCAGCGCCGCTTCCAGATCCGTGCGCCAGATGTTGCGGCCGTCCACCACGCCGGCCACCACCAGTTTGTCCGCCAGGGCGGGTACTGCGGCGACCTCGGAAACGGTTGTGCCGGAACGGAAGTCGAGTGCCACACCCTCGACCGGCGTGGCGGCCAGGGCGCCCAGCGCCGGACCCGGGGAGCCGAAGTAGGTGGCCACCAGGATGTTCGGCCGCCGGTCCCCGTCGCTCAATTCGGCGTAGGTGGTGCGGACGGCGCCGAGTTCCGCCTCGGAGAGGTCGCGCACCAGCACGGGTTCGTCGATCTGGACCCAGGCGGCGCCCGCGTCGGCCAGCCGGGCCAGCAGGTCCCGGTACAGCGGGATCAGCTCGGCCAGCCGGTCCATCGGCGCGACGCCGTCGACACCTTTGGACAGGGCCAGGAAGGTCAGCGGGCCGATGACCACCGGCCGGGCGGCGATGCCCAGCTCACGCGCCTCGCGCAGCTCGCCGAGCAGTGCCGACGGATCGAGGGCGAACCGGGTGTCCGGGCCGATTTCCGGCACCAGATAGTGGTAGTTGGTGTCGAACCATTTGGTCATCTCCAGCGGTTCGACGCCCTCGGCGCCGCGCGCGGCGGCGAAATAGCGGTCCAGCGGATCGCCGATGCCGGCGACTCGCGGCGGCAGCGCGCCCAGCATGACCGCGGTATCGAGCATCTGGTCGTAGAACGAGAAGGTGCCCACCGGTACCGCGTCGAGGCCGGCGTCGTGCGCCGCGGTCCAGCCCTGTGCGCGCAGCTGCCGGGCGACGGCCCGCAGTTCGGCGGCGTCGATCCGTCCGGCCCAATAACCTTCGACGGCACGTTTGAGTTCGCGCCGCGGCCCGATGCGCGGCAGGCCCAGAATCGTTGCGGTGAAACGAGTATGCGTTGTGACAGTCACGGTGTTCTCCAGAAGTGGAAGCCACAGGTCACCGCCGCACGGCGGACGAAGCCCCGAAAAACACTGCCGCACCGGGGGTTCCGGTGTGCCGCGGGTCCGCCCGCCCGATCCACGAGGCGGTGGCCGCCGGATACGGCGTATCCGGCACAACCGGCAGGTCTTCGGACTCACAGGCATCGGTCGTACGGACCGGTCCGGAGATGGGGCCCCGGATGTCACCTACTGGCCGTCGCTTCCCGGAAAGGATCCAGTGCTCATGACGGCGGTCGTTCCTGTTCACCGCTGCGGGACAGTCCCGGATTCCCACCGGGTTCCCTCTCGCCGGCCCGCGAGGACCGGTTTCGACGCTGCGCGCGACGCTCGGGGCTCCAACTCGTCGACGGCAGCGAACCAGCTGCGTTCCCGAGCGTAATCCACCGCGAGTGGCAGGGGAAACACCGCCCGCCCGGCCGTCTTTGTTTCCGCTGGAAGAACACAACTTCGCAGACTCGCCGATCCGGTTTGTGAGGATGGCTGCGAAGCCGTATTCACTGTCCGGCCCCGCTCACCGGGCAGGTACCTTTATCGAATGTTCTCCAAAGTGCTGGTCGCCAACCGCGGGGAAATCGCCATCCGTGCCTTCCGTGCCGCCTACGAACTCGGCATCGGCACCGTGGCGGTTTTCCCCTACGAAGATCGCAACTCGGTGCATCGCCTCAAGGCCGACGAGTCGTATCAAATCGGTGTCCCCGGACATCCCGTGCGGGCCTACCTCTCGATTCCCGAGATCATCAGCGCCGCCAAGTCCGCCGGCGCCGATGCGGTCTACCCCGGCTACGGCTTCCTGTCGGAGAATCCGGACCTCGCCGCGGCGTGCGCGGCGGAGGGCATCACCTTCATCGGTCCCTCGGCCGAGGTGCTCGAACTGACCGGTAACAAGGCACGGGCCATCGCGGCGGCGAAGGCGGCCGGGCTTCCGGTGCTGAACTCCAGCGCGCCCTCGGCCGATGTCGAGGAATTGCTGCGCGCCGCGGAGCAGATGGAGTTCCCGGTGTTCGTGAAGGCGGTCGCCGGTGGTGGCGGCCGGGGTATGCGCCGGGTCGCGGACCGGGTGCAGCTGCGCGAGGCGATCGAGGCGGCCATGCGTGAGGCGGAGTCGGCGTTCGGGGACGCGACGGTCTTCCTGGAGCAGGCGGTGATCAACCCGCGTCATATCGAGGTGCAGATCCTGGCCGATCAGCACGGCAACGTCATGCATCTGTTCGAGCGCGACTGTTCGCTGCAGCGGCGGCACCAGAAGGTGATCGAGCTCGCGCCCGCGCCGAACCTGGATCCCGCACTGCGCGAACGTATTTGCGCGGACGCGGTGGCCTTCGCGCGGCAGATCGGGTACTCGTGCGCCGGCACCGTGGAGTTCCTGCTCGACGAGCGCGGCCGTCACGTGTTCATCGAGATGAACCCGCGCATCCAGGTCGAGCACACGGTGACCGAGGAGATCACCGACGTCGACCTCGTGCAGTCGCAGCTGCGCATCGCGGCCGGCGAGTCGCTGGCGGATCTGGGACTGAGCCAGGACAGCGTGTCGATTCACGGTGCCGCGCTGCAGTGCCGGATCACGACCGAGGATCCGGCCAACGGCTTCCGACCCGACACCGGACGCATCACCGCCTACCGCTCGCCCGGCGGCGGTGGTATCCGCCTCGACGGCGGTGCGAACCTCGGCGCCGAGGTCGGCGCGCACTTCGACTCCATGCTGGTGAAGCTGACCTGCCGCGGCCGCGACTTCCCGCAGGCGGTGGCGCGGGCCCGGCGCGCGGTGGCGGAGTTCCGCATCCGTGGCGTGGCCACGAACATCCCGTTCCTGCAGGCGGTGCTCGACGATCCGGACTTCCGGGCCGGGCGGATCACCACCTCGTTCATCGACGAGCGCCCGGAGCTGCTGACCCAACGCGGTTCGGCCGACCGAGGCACCCGCATCCTGCGCTATCTGGCCGACGTGACGGTGAACAAGCCGCACGGTGAGCGGCCGACGGCGGTATATCCGCACGACAAACTGCCGGCGATCGATCTGAGTGCGCCGCCGCCGGACGGTACCCGCCAGCGACTGCTCGAGCTGGGGCCCGAGGGGTTCGCGCGCTGGCTGCGCGAGCGCGACGCCGTCGGCGTCACCGACACCACCTTCCGCGACGCCCATCAGTCGCTGCTCGCGACCCGGGTGCGGACGCGTGGACTGCTGACGGTGGCTGGGCACGTGGCCCGGATGACGCCGGAACTGCTGTCGGTCGAGTGCTGGGGTGGCGCGACCTACGATGTGGCGCTGCGGTTCCTGTACGAGGATCCGTGGGAGCGGCTGGCCGCACTGCGGGAGGCGATTCCGAACATCTGCCTGCAGATGCTGCTGCGCGGGCGCAACACCGTCGGCTACACGCCGTATCCGGAGCAGGTGACGCGGGCGTTCGTGCGGGAGGCCACCGATACCGGCATCGACATCTTCCGGATCTTCGACGCACTCAACAATGTGGATCAGATGCGGCCGGCGATCGACGCGGTGCGTGAGACGGGGACCGCGCTGGCCGAGGTCGCGATGTCCTACACCGGCGATCTGTCGAATCCGAACGAGAACCTCTACACCCTCGACTACTACCTGAAGCTCGCCGAGCAGATCGTCGAGGCCGGCGCACACGTGCTGGCGATCAAGGACATGGCCGGGCTGCTGCGGGCGCCGGCCGCGCACACGCTGGTGACGGCGCTGCGCAGCAACTTCGATCTGCCGGTGCACGTGCACACCCACGACACCCCGGGCGGTCAGCTCGCCACCTATCTGGCGGCCTGGCAGGCCGGTGCGGACGCCGTGGACGGGGCGAGCGCCCCGATGGCCGGCACCACGAGCCAGCCCGCACTGTCGGCGATCGTCGCCGCGGCCGCGCATTCGCCCTACGACACCGGGCTGAACCTCGACGCGGTCTGCGATCTCGAGCCGTACTGGGAGGCGTTGCGCAAGGTGTACGCGCCGTTCGAATCCGGATTGCCGGGGCCGACGGGCCGGGTGTACCACCACGAGATTCCGGGTGGGCAGCTGTCGAATCTGCGGCAGCAGGCCATCGCGCTCGGGCTGGGCGACCGGTTCGAGGAGGTCGAGGCGAAATACGCGGCCGCCGACCGGCTGCTGGGTCGCCTGGTCAAGGTCACCCCGTCCTCGAAGGTCGTCGGTGACCTCGCCCTGTCCCTGGTCGGATCCGGTGTGGACGTGGAGGATTTCGCCACCGACCCGGCGCGCTACGACATCCCGGACTCGGTCATCGGTTTCCTGCGCGGCGAACTCGGCACCCCGGCCGGTGGCTGGCCCGAACCCTTCCGCAGCCGCGCCCTCGAGGGCCGCGGCCCGGCGAAGCCGGAAGTTCCGTTGACCGCGGAAGACGCCGCGGCGCTGGACGGTTCGTCGCAGCAGCGCCGAGAGACGTTGAACCGGTTGCTGTTTCCCGCACCCACCGCGGAATTCCTGGCGCACCGGGAGAAATACGGCGACACCACCGGCTTGTCGGCGAATCAGTTCTTCTACGGACTGCGCCACGGCGAGGAACACCGCGTCGAACTGGAGAAGGGCGTCACCCTGCTGATCGGTCTCGAGGCGATCTCCGAACCGGACGAGCGGGGTATGCGCACGGTCATGTGCATCCTCAACGGGCAGTTGCGTCCGGTACAGGTGCGCGACCGCTCGATCGCCAGCGAGGTCCCGGTGGCGGAGAAGGCCGACAAGAACAACGCCGGCCACATCGCCGCCCCCTTCGCCGGTGTCGTCACGCTGACCGTCGGCGAAGGTGACACGGTCGCCGCCGGTGACACGGTCGGCACGATCGAGGCCATGAAGATGGAAGCCGCCATCACCGCACCCCGCGCCGGTGTCGTCGCCCGCGTGGCCATCGGCACGGTGCAGCAGGTGGAGGGTGGCGATCTGCTGGTGGAACTGCGCATGAACGAGACCGCCGCCGAATGACGGTGCCGGTCAGCCACATTCGGGCGCGTAGCGAGGGCCGGCCGTGATCGGTCGTACACACCGAATGTCGGTGCACGTGCCGATGCCGTCGCGTGGGCGGGGCCGACCCGCTCGCGCGACCTCGCGTGCCACGGAGAGATCGCGGTGACCCGGATCGTCGCGGGCACGGCCGGTGGTCGGCGGCTGCGGGTTCCGCCCGCCGGCACCAGGCCCACCTCGGACCGGGTGCGGGAAGCGCTGTTCAACGCGCTCTCCGCGCGCCTGGATTTCGACGGCATCCGGGTGCTCGACCTCTACGCCGGTTCCGGGGCCCTCGGTCTGGAGGCACTGTCGCGCGGGGCGACCCATGCTCTGCTGGTCGAATCGGATCGCAAGGCGGCCGCGGTGATTCGCGGAAATATCGCGGATCTGGATGTGCCCGGCGCCGAATTGCGCATGGGCACAGTCGCTTCCGTCGTGGCGACGGCACCCGTCGAACCGTACGACCTGGTGCTGTCCGACCCGCCCTACGCCGTGGACGACGCCGCTGTCGAGGCCGACCTGCGGGCGCTGGCGGCCAACGGGTGGCTGTACGAGGATGCGCTGATCGTCGTCGAGCGATCGGCGCGATCGCCGGAAACCGCTTGGCCCGCAGGTTATTCGGCGTTGAAGTCGCGCCGGTACGGCGAAACCCGCGTCGACCTGGCGGAATACCAGGGGTAATCCCCGGCCCGGGGCTCGGTCATCGGTCGTTCCGTCGGCAAAGCCTGCCGCGACGGTGGCTCCCGCCGCCGCGGCGACCACTCAGCCGCGACGTTCGGCGATGCGAGCCAGCAGGCGTTTGTGAACCTCCGGCGGCAGCATGCCGGTGACGTCGCCGCCGAAGGTCGCGACCTCCTTGACCAGGGAACTGGACAGGAAGCTCAGCGCCGGGTTGGTGGCCAGGAAGTAGGTGTCGACGCCCGAGAGGTGCTTGTTCATCTGGGCCATCTGCATCTCGTATCCGAGATCGGTGGCATCGCGCAGGCCCTTGACCATGGCGGTGATGCCCTGTTCGCGAGCGAAATCGACCAGCAGCCCGTACCAGGATTCGATCCGCACGTTCGGCAGATCGGCGGTGGCCTCGCGCAACATCTCGATCCGCTCGTCGACGCTGAACATGCCCTGCTTGCTCTTGTTGATCATCACGGTCACGACCACCTCGTCGAACTGCGCGGCCGCGCGCGAGATGACATCGATATGCCCGTTGGTCACCGGATCGAAGGATCCGGGGCACAGTGCTCCAGCCATGCAGCGACGCTAACAGGTCCGGGCAGGCCGAGCCGATCGTGGTCGTCACAGCGCACGCAGCCGCAGCGGCGTCGGGGGCGGAAGCGGAGCGGGGCGGATGTAACCGCGGGGACGCTGCTCGCGCGCCCGGCTCAGCGCGCCGTGCACGCGCTGCGCGGCGACTCCGGTGCTCAACTCGCGCCAGGTGGTACTGATCGACCGAAATCCGTAGCGGCGCAACACCGCATCCGGGGCTCGGCGCGACGGGTCCCCGTGTACGCGTGCCCTTTTCGTCCGGTGCCCGTCGATCTCGAGTACCACGCCGGTCCGGCCCAGATACAGATCCGCCGTCCCCAGCACCCTCCCGTCGTCGGCATGGATCACTCCCCCCGCGGCCGCCGGCGGGAATCCGAGCAGCCGCAGCAGCACCCGGACCCGGGAGTGATCGACTCCGGCGCTGCGCGGATCGAGGAAACCGATCACGTGCCGGGCAGCGTCGACGCCGCGCCGGCCGCGGGCGCGGGCCAGTTCGCGCGCCAATGCCGCTGCGGTGATGCCGAATTCGCGGGCGAGGGCATCGCCGACGACGACCGCGGATTCGAACGGAAGCGTGCGCGCCAGGTCGACGACGGTGCGGGCGGGACCGGTGACCAGCAGCCCATCCCGTTCGGCGACGACGGGGACCGGTGCGCAATGCACCGTCAGATTCGGCTTGATGCGCCCGCCGTGGCGTCGATTGCGCGTCACGTGCACGCGGTCGAGCAGGGCCGGGGACATCGGCGCACCCAGCAGCACCGCCGCCGATTGATGGCTCACCACGGCGTCGGCCGCCATCTCCGGCAGCAGCGCCGCCACCGCCAGCCGGTGCCGCGCCACGCCGTCCAGTTCGGCGAGTGCCGAGGTCTCCGCATACGCCCCGCGCCGCACCCGCCGCCAGCTTCCGATCGCGCACCGCCGCCGGATCTCGTCGTCGCTGACCCCGACCGACACCACGTCACGACGCCGATGCAGCCCACCCGCACGCGCCTGCCGCCCTGGGCCGCACAGGATTTCGGCACATCCGCTGTCGTGGGTCATTGCGGATCCCGGTGCGGGCGGGGGTGGCGCGGGCGGGGCAGGAGCGGACAGGGGATCGGTACCCGAGGGCGCGTGGACGCGGCCGCGCACAGACCTGCGCGCCAGAGGGTGGGTCTTCCCGGGCAGTGATTCCGCGAACGGTGGTGCATTGCCGAACCTCCCACGATGAGAACTCGCAACGACGTTTGCTGAGTTAGGACGTGGGGTACAGAGGCTCGGTTCCTTGCTCAAATGACCAGGTTGCAGCCGCACCCCGTGCATGAGCACGACGGGCGATCAGAAGACCCAGAGCCGCCAGGCGATCAGAAGACCCAGAGCCGCCAGGCGATCAGAACACCCAGAGCCGCAGGGTGAGGAAGCGCAGCGCACCGACTCCGGCGGTGATGCCGATGACGGCGATCGCCTCGGTGACGTCGTCGAGTCCGGGCGCCGCGATATCGAGGACCGCCAGCGCCCCCGAGGTGATGGCGAGTCCGGCCAGCGCCAGTCCACCGCCCTCGAGTTGGGCAGTGAGCCAGCCGACCCGGTCGGCGGCGTGGAAGGTGAGGCGGCGGTGCAGTTCGTTGGCGAGTGCCGTGCTGACGATGGATCCGGTCAGGTTGGCGAGTTGCGGCCCGCCGCTGTAGCAGGCGAGAAACAGCAGGAAGTAGCCGATATTGCTGAAACCGCCGACCAGCGCGAAGCGGACGAGTTGCGGCAGCCAGTGGTCGCCGCGCAGATAGCTGGCGAAGCGCGAGGCGAGGCGGCGGATGCGGGGCGGGGACTGCTGCGGCTCCGGCGTCTCGGCCAGCAGTTCGCTGTGCACGATGGATACACCCGGATCGGGCTGTGGGTTCACCCACATACCCGGAGGTGCCGGATAAAGGACAACCATGGTCGTTCCGATCGCACAGTGCCGGACGCCGTTGGCGACGGGTTCCGGCTGGTCTACCGCTCGGTAGAAAAGATAGCACCAAGCGGAGAGATTTCCTCCACTTGATTTGTGTGGGATAGGAAACACCGCCCGACACACCGATGGTGATCTGGGCAGACACGCGGGATGCGGGCACACTGGGGCCGAGAGCAGTAGTTCGGCACGAGAGTGGGGTCAGCAGGATGTATCGCGTATTCGAGGCACTCGACGAACTGGTCGCGATCGTCGAAGAGGCGCGGGGTATCCCGCCGACCCGCAATTGCATCGTGCCCCGCGGTGAGGTGCTGGAACTGCTCGACGATGTGCGTGAGGCGCTGCCCGGCGAACTCGACGACGCCCAGGATGTGCTCGACCACCGCGACAAGATCGTCTCCGACGCCCGCAATTCCGCCGAGGCGACGGTGACCGGCGCCAACGACCAGGCCGAACAGACCGTCGCCGGCGCCCGCGAGGAGGCCGACCGGCTGTTGGCCGACGCCAAGGCGCACGCCGACCGGATGGTCGCCGAGGCCCGGGCGCACGCCGATCATCTGGTCGCGACCGCGCAGGCCGAGGCCGACCGCATCGTGACCGACGGCAAGGCCGAATACGAGGCGCTCACCGGCCGCGCCCGCACCGAATCGGAGCGGATGATCGCGGCGGGTCAGGCCTCCTACGACCGGTCGGTGGCCGAGGGGCAGGCCGAACAGGAACGCCTGGTGTCCCAGACCGAGGTGGTGCGGGCCGCGCACGGCGAATCCGCGCGGTTGATCGACGCCGCGCAGACCGAGGCGGACCGGCTGCGCGAGGAATGCGACCACTACGTCGATTCCCAGCTCGCCGATTTCGAGGAGACTTTGCACTCGACGCTGCGGACGGTCGGCCGCGGTCGTCAGCAATTGCGTTCGGGGACCGGCATTCCGGACTACGCCGCCGACTTCCGGCGCTGATCCGCTCGCGCTCGTTCCGGGATTTGGGGGGATCGGCGCAGTTCGCGTACTGTGGAGTGGTTGCCCAAACCCCCTCGAAACGTGAGTGAGTGCCCGATGTCCGCCCAGTCCGGTCCCGGTTCGCGTCGTCGTCAGACCGACGCGGACTTCGTGCTGGACACCCGCAGTCTGGGGCGTGCCCCGGGCTCGATCCGGCAGGTGCATCGGGTCGTCACCGCCTCCGAGAAGATCGGCTTGGATCTGATCGCGATCCCGGCGGGTGCCGAGATCGATCTCGATCTGACCCTGCAGGCGGTCTCGGAGGGCGTGCTGGTCACCGGTTCGGTGTCGGCGCCGATCGAGGGGGAGTGCTCGCGCTGCCTGGAGTCGTTCACCGACGATCTGGAACTCGAGATCACCGAACTGTTCGCCTATCCGGACAGCGCGACCGAGCAGACCACCGAGGAAGACGAGATCTACCGGCTCGTCGACGACATGATCGACATCGAGCCGGTGGTCACCGACGCCGTCGGCCTGGAATTGCCACTGCAACCGCTGTGCGAACCCGATTGCGCCGGGCTGTGCCCGGAATGCGGTGTCCGGATGGCGATTGCGGGTCCGGATCACACGCATGAGATACTGGACCCTCGCTGGGCGGGGCTTGCGAGATTCGCGGGCGAAACCCCCGGCACCGGCGTCTCCGACGCCCCATCAGACGTAGACCGATCTCTTGCCGACCGCAATGGTTCGGCAAGTTCGACGACAGAGGAGAAGTAGTCGTGGCCGTTCCGAAGCGCCGGATGTCTCGTGCCAACACCCACTCGCGGCGCAGCCAGTGGAAGGCCACCGCGCCGACCCTGATCACCTGCCCGAACCGGGCGTGCGGTCAGAAGACCCTCCCGCACATCGCGTGCCCCAACTGCGGCACCTACAAGGGCCGCCAGGTCACCTCGGCCATCTGATCTGCCGATCGGGTAGCCGCGAAGTGACCGCCGGTAAGGACGAAGCGGCCGCACCCGCAGCGGGCGATGCCGCTGACCACGCCAGCCTTCTGGAAGCGCTCGGCGTGGAGCTGCGTCCGGATCTGCTCCGGCTGGCGCTCACCCACCGTTCGTACGCCTACGAGAACGGTGGTCTGCCGACCAACGAACGCCTGGAGTTCCTGGGCGATTCGGTCCTCGGTCTGAGCATCACCGAGCGCCTGTACCTCGAGCATCCGGAGAAATCCGAGGGTGAGCTCGCCAAACTGCGTGCCAGTGTGGTGAATATGCACGCCCTGGCCGAGGTCGCGCGCGGCCTGGGTGAGGGCGGCCTCGGCCGTCATCTGCTGCTCGGCAAGGGCGAGGAGCTCACCGGCGGTCGGGACAAGGCGAGCATCCTCGCCGACGGGATGGAATCGCTGCTGGGCGCGGTCCATCTGCAACACGGCATCGAGGTCGCGCGCGGAGTTGTGCTGCGGCTGTTCGCCGAACTGCTCGAACGCGGTCCTCGGATGGGCGCCGGCCTGGACTGGAAGACCAGCCTGCAGGAGCTCACCGCGGAACGCGGTATCGGCGTGCCCAGCTACGAGATCACCTCGACCGGGCCCGACCACGACAAGGAATTCACCGCAACCGCGGTGATCGGCGGCACGGCCTACGGGCAGGGTGTCGGCCGGTCGAAGAAGGAAGCCGAGCAGAAGGCCGCCGGCGCCGCCTGGCAGGCGCTCACCGCGGACGGTTCCACCGAAGCCGGGGACTGATGCCCGAGCTGCCCGAGGTCGAGGTGGTGCGGCGTGGACTAGACGAACACGTCGTCGGCCACGTCGTCGAATCGGTCCTGGTCAAACATCCGCGGTCGGTACGCCGCCACGAACTCGGCGGCGACGATCTCGCCGCCCGGATGGCGGGCCTGCGGATCGACGCGGCCCGCCGCCGCGGCAAATTCCTCTGGCTGACCTTCGACGATCCCGATGCCGCACTCGTCGTCCACCTCGGTATGAGCGGGCAGATGCTGGTGCAGTCCGCGCAGGCCCCGCTGGAGAAGCATGCGCATATCGTCGCCGGACTCGACAACGGCACGCAGTTGCGCTTCATCGATCAGCGCACCTTCGGTGGCTGGGCGCTGAACCGGTTCGTCACGCTCGACGGTGAGGAGCTGCCGGAATCGGTCGCCCACATCGCGCGCGATCCGCTCGATCCCCGTTTCGACACCGAGGCCGTGGTCGCGCGCATGCAAACCAAATCCTCCGAGATCAAGCGCGTGCTGCTGGATCAGACGGTGGTCTCGGGCATCGGCAACATCTACGCCGACGAGGCGTTGTGGCGAGCCCGCATCCACGGCGAACGCCCCGCCGCGGCGCTCACCCGGCCCGCGCTGCGGCGGCTGCTGAGCGAGGTGCAGGCGGTGATGGGCGCGGCCCTCGACGCGGGCGGCACCTCCTTCGACGCGCTGTATGTCAACGTCAACGGCAATTCCGGATACTTCGAGCGGTCGCTGGCCGCCTACGGTCGTGAGGACGAGCCGTGCCGTCGCTGCGGCGCCCCGATCCGCCGCGAGAAGTTCATGAATCGCTCCTCCTACTCCTGTCCGCGATGCCAGCCGAAGCCCCGGCGATAGTGGCGAGCACGCGCTAAATTTGCGGTGTGTCCGATGACGCCACTTCGCATGAAGGGAGAACGGATGCGCAAGCTCACCTACTTCGTGGCCTCGACCATCGACGGGTATATCGCCACCCCGGACGGATCGGTCGATTTCTTCCCGGTCGGCGGTGACCACGGCCCGGCCATCACCGCCCAGTATCCGGAGACGCTGCCGACCAAGATCCGGGAATCGCTCGGGATCGACAGTCCGGGGGAGAGCTTCGACACCGTGCTGATGGGCCGCAAAACCCACGACTTCGGCGTGCGGACCGGCACGTCGAGCCCGTATTCACATCTGCGGCAGTTCGTCGTGTCGACCACCCTGCCCGGCGATCCGGCCCGGGACGTCGAGCTGATCTCCTCCGACCCGCTGGGACGCGTGCGCGGACTCAAGCAGGAGCAGGGGTCGGGCATCTGGTTGTGCGGCGGTGGCGAACTGGCCCAGGCGCTGCTGCCGGAGATCGACCAGATCTTCCTGAAGTTGTATCCGATCGTGCTGGGGCACGGCCGGCCGCTGTTCGGCGCGGGACCGCGGCTGCCGGAGCCGGCACTGTTCCGGGTCCTCACGGGCCGCGTGTTCGAGGACGGGGTGGCATTCGTCAAGTACAGCCGGATCCGCTAGTGGCCGATCACGTTCCGGACCCGGTGGCCGCGCTGCGCGAGATCGCGTTCTGGATGGAACGCGATCGCGCCCAGACCCATCGGGTCAAGGCCTACCGGCGCGCGGCCGATGTCGTGTCCGAGCTGTCGGACGCCGATTTCGATCGGTACCGCGAATCCGGTGCCTGGCAGGAGCTTTCGGGTATCGGACCCAAGACCGCCGCGGTGATCGAGCAGGCCGTGTCCGGTGCCGTACCGCAGCGGCTGGCCGAATTGCGTTCCACCGCACAGCCGATCGCACCCGCGGGCGCCGAGGTTCGCGCGCTGCTGCGGGGCGATCTGCACACCCACTCCGACTGGTCCGACGGCGGCAGCCCGATCGAGGAGATGATGCGCACCGCGCAGGCGCTGGGCCACGAATACTGTGCGCTGACCGATCATTCGCCGCGGTTGAAAGTCGCCAACGGCCTGTCCGCGGAGCGGCTGCGCCGCCAGTTGGACGTGGTCGCCGAACTCAACGAACGACTGGCGCCGTTTCGGATCCTCACCGGTATCGAGGTCGACATCCTCGACGACGGCACCCTCGACCAGGAGGCCGATCTGCTCGCTCGCCTGGATGTCGTTGTGGCCAGCGTGCATTCGAACCTGCGGGCCGACTCGGCGACGATGACGAAGCGCATGGTGTACGCGGTGGCGAATCCGAACGTCGACGTGCTCGGCCACTGCACGGGACGATTGGTCGCCGGCAATCGCGGCATCCGGCCGGAATCGTCGTTCGACGCCGAACTCGTCTTCGAGGCCTGCCGCCGCTACGGGACGGCGGTGGAAATCAACAGCCGCCCGGAACGTCTCGATCCGCCGAGCAGGTTGCTGCGCCTGGCCGTGGAGATGGGCTGCCATTTCAGCATCGATACCGACGCGCACGCGCCGGGCCAGCTGGATTGGCAGGGCTACGGCTGCGAACGTGCCGCGGCGAACCAGGTCCCGGCCGACCGGATCATCAACAGCCTTCCGCTGAGCGAACTCCTGGCGTTCACCGCGCGGTGAACGCGCCCGCTCAGAGGATCGCGAACGCGACGACCATGCCGATCGCCAGATGCGCGGCGGCCACCAGCAGCGACTGAATCTGGTACGTGGCCGATTTCAGCAGATCGCCGATGTGCAGGCCGACCAGCCATTCCAGCAGCCGGATGGAGACCACCTGCGCGATGATGCCCACCAGCCCGTAGATCCCGGTGGCGATGAGGCCCTCGATGAGCCGGCCGCCGGAGGAGTAGATCGCCAGCACCACGATCAACGCCATACTCACCATGCCGGCGGAGGCGATGACGACCGCGTTCGGATTACCGGCGGCGACCATCTTGCGCAGCGGTCCGGGCGTGGAACTGTCGATGGCCTGGAAGCCGATCAGCATCAGGGCCAGACCCAGCACCGCGTACAGCGCGATCGCGCCGACGCCGTGCCCGACGGAGCTCCAATACCCTGATTCGAGCGCGAGGGTGGACGACACAGATTCCTCCGGTGATGTTGATCGAGTCGCTGAATGCTACTTGGTCGGAATGCGATGCGGAACGAAGGTGGAGCCGTCGTCGGTGATCAGGCCGGGGGATTCGCGGATGCCGAGACCGGCCGAGGTGTCGCCGACGATCCAGGCGCCGAGCACCGGGCGCAGGCCGTCGAAATCCGGAAGCGGGTCGAGGAGTTGGTAGACGAACCCCTCCTCGCCGTACACGCCGCCGGTCGAGGTTTCCATCCCCGCGCCGACGATGGTCATATTGGCGCCTTCGCGGCCCAGCTTCGGCTTGCGGATGTACTCGGTGAGTTCGTGCGGATCGTCGAGATAGGCCGGCAGCAGATTCGGATGCCCGGGATACATCTCCCACAGCACCGCCAGCAAGGCCTTGTTGGAAAGCAGTGTCTTCCACAGCGGTTCGACCCAGGCGGTCTCGGGGACGGAGTTCACCACACGCTTGCCGAAATCGTCGTCGAGGGCCCATTCCCACGGATACAGCTTGAAGATCGAACCGATCGGCGCCTCGGCCAGATCGACGAAACGCTCCAGTTCGGTGTCGAAGCCGATCTCCTCGATCGGCAGCGCGATGGTGTCGAATCCGGCCTCGGCGGCGGTCTCCTGCATATACGCGGTGGTCACGTTGTCCTCGCCGGAAGCGTCGGCCGAGGACCAGGTGAAGTGCAGCTGGTTGGTGGGCAGCTGGTCGAGCAGCTCGCCCCAGCGTTCGACGAGGCGTTCGTGCAGCGAATTCCACTGGTCGTCGTCGGGGTAGACGTCGGTGAGCCAGTGCCACTGCACGATGGCCGCTTCCAGCAGTGAGGTCGGCGTATCGGCGTTGTACTCCAGCAGTTTCGCCGGTCCGCGGCCGTCGTAGCGCAGATCGAAACGTCCGTAGACGTACGGGTCGCTGCGCTGCCACGACTTCTTGATCGGCTCCCAACTCCATTCGGGCAGGCCGAAATCGGCGAAGCGCTCGGTGAGCACGATCTGTTCGACCGCGTGCAGGCACATCGAATGCAGCACCTCGACCTGGGCCTCGAGCGCGAGGATTTCGTCGAGATCGAATTCGTAGTGCACCGATTCGTCCCAGTACGGGCGCGACTGTCCGTTCGCGTCGCGGCCGGGCGAGCCGAATACCAGCCCTTGATCGGCGATGATCTTCTGCCAGCCGGTACGTTGCCGGTTGCGCATCCGACGCATCTAGGAGCCTCCACTGGTGGAACCGGATTTACTGCCGAGACCGCCTCGTACGACGGTCCCGCTCTTGGTGCTGACGGTGGCCTTCTTCGGCGCGACCGTGCTGCCGCCGACGGGCGCGCGCCCGACGGCGTTGTTGCCGCCGTAGTAGTAGCGGTACTGGTGGCCGTTGTAGAGGAAGATGCCGGGCCCGAGCCCGCCACCGCCGTAATAGCCGCCGGTACTCGCGTAGGACTGGGCGCGCACGCAGTCGTCGTCGGGGACGACCTGCTGCTGCCCGTTGTCGTCGGTGATGCAGTAGGCGGTCACATTCGCCGGCCTGTGTGCGGCCTGGTAGGCGAGATAGCCGGTGCCGACCACCGCGGCGATGCCGGCGACCGCCACGCCGCCGATGAGCAGCCGTTTGCGGTTGCGCCGCTTGGTTTCCGCGGCCTCGGCCGCGGCCCGTTCGGCCTCTTCGGCGCGTTTGCGGGCCTTGTCGCGCGCTCGCGCCTCGGCCACCGTCGGCGGCCGGGGCTGGGTGACGCCGGCCTCCTGCCGCTGCATGCTGCCGCGCATGCGCCGGGGTTTGCCGGGTTCGCCTGCGTCGCCGGCGCTCTCACCTTCGGATCCGGTCGAGCCCCCGGCGTCGGCGCCGAAAGCGTTGTCCGACAGCGGGTTCGGCACGCCGGGGGTGCCGAGGCCGGGAATCGGCGCGGTGAGGTCGGGGAAGCCGGGCAGGATGGGTGCGCCCGGAAGCGTCGGCGCGGTCTGCGGATTCGGGAGTGTGGGGTCCGGTTCGCCCAGGCGTCGCGTCGGTTCCGCTTCGGATCCGCCGGTCTCGCCTTCGCCGCCGGGCTGTGCGCCGAAACGCACCGTCGGATCCGAGGCGCCGATTCCCTTCGGCTTTCCGGACTCCGCGCCGCCGCCGGTGCTGTCGTCCCCCGCGGGTGGGGTGTCGCGGGGGTCGTGCGAATCCCGATCCCCGGGCCCGCCCGGCTCATGTGTTGCCAACGATCGACTCCTGTATCCCCGCCGCTACCGTTCCTCGAACCCTGTGATTCCGCCGAGGGCGGCGCCCCAGTTTTCCACAACCAGATCGACTCGACCAGGAGTGTCACCCGAACGCAACAATGCCAGCAAACGCTCGCACGCCGGTCGCGGACCCTCGGCCACCACGTGCACCCGCCCGTCCCGGGTGTTGCGGGCGTGGCCCACCACACCGAGCTCCAGCGCCCGCGCGCGCGTCCACCAGCGGAACCCGACGCCCTGCACGTAGCCGTGCACCCAGGCGCTGAGCCGGACGGGGTCGGAGCTCACGACTCGATCTTGTCGATCTGGAACGTCAGGTTCACCGTGGTGCCCGCCTTCAGCGTCCGTCCCACGGTGCACACCTTGTCGATGGCGCGCTGCACGGTGACCAGCAATCGCTGGCGACCGGCCTCGTCGAGTTCGGACAGGTCCAGCTCGACGACCTCTTTCAGCTCCGGATACACCTCGTTCTCGCGGTCGGCGTCGCCGGAGACGCGGATGGTGGTGTCGTAGTTCTCGCCGAGCCGGTTGGACAGCGGGAAGTCCGAACTCATCCCGGTGCAGGCGGCCAGCGCGATCTTCAGCAGCTCACCCGGAGTGAAGACGCCCTCGACGCCGTCGGAGCCGATGAGCACCTCGGCCCCGCGCGAACTGCGCCCGGTATAGCGGCGGGTGCCGGTCCGCTCCACCCACAATTCGGTGACCGGCTTCGGTGCCTTGGTCTGCGGCGCGGCCGCGCCGGTCGCGGGCTGCGAGGCGGCGGCGGTGGGTGCGGCGGAGTTGGCGGTCTGTTCGGACATACCGTCGATCCTGCCATCGGGCCCGGCGCAGGCGCATCGCACACCGGATTTCACCACGGCGTGAGTGAGTGGTTGTGTCCGATATCACCGGTTTTGTCCAGCTCGGGCGCGGTCGGGTCAGGCCTGGAAGCGGTACCCCATGCCGGCCTCGGTCAGCAGATGTTTCGGCTGGGACGGATCGTCTTCGAGCTTGCGCCGCAGCTGCGCCAGATATACCCGCAGATAGTGGGTTTCGGTCGCGTACGTCGGCCCCCACACCTCGCGCAGCAGTTCGCGACGCCCCACCAGCTTGCCCTGGTTGCGCACCAGCATCTCCAGCACACCCCATTCGGTCGGGGTGAGGTGCACGTCGCGGCCGCCGCGGACGACCTTCTTCGCCGCGAGATCGACAGTGAAGGAGGAGGTTTCGACAATCGGCGCGGACTCCTCGGCCGCCGAGGCGGACCGCCGCACCGCCGCTCGCAGACGGGCCAGCAGCTCGTCCATGCCGAACGGTTTGGTGACGTAGTCGTCGGCTCCGGTGTCGAGGGCCTGCACCTTGTCCGAGGAATCGGTGCGTGCCGAGAGCACGATGACCGGCATCGAACTCCAGCCGCGAATGCCGGCCAGCACCTCGACTCCGTCGATATCGGGCAGGCCCAGATCCAGCACGACCACGTCGGGATGCTTCTCCGCGGCCGCTCGCAGGGCCGCCGCGCCCGTGGCCGCGGTGATCACCTCGTAGCCGCGTACCGACAGGTTGATCCGCAGCGCGCGCAGGATCTGCGGTTCGTCGTCGACGACCAGCACCCGGACGGCGGCCGGCGGTCGTTCGGCCGATGTCACGCCGCCTCCTGTGTTTTGCCGGCCGGCAGCTCGATCACCATGGTCAGACCACCTCCCGGCGTCGGCTCGGCATGGACGGTGCCGCCCATCGCCTCGACGAATCCGCGGACCACCGACAGGCCCAGGCCCACGCCGGTCGAATTGTCGCGGTCGCCCAATCGTTGGAACGGTTCGAACATCTGGTCCTCGAGTCCGGTCGGAACGCCCGGACCGTAGTCGACCACTGTGATGGATACCCGGTCGCCGTCGCGTTCGGCGCCAACCCGCACCGGTGTGTCGGGGACCGCCGTACCGGTCGGGGCCGAGTAGCGCAGCGCGTTGTCGATCAGATTGGCCAGCACCCGTTCCAGCAGGCCGCTGTCGGCGTAGACGGAGACCTCGCCGACCTCGACCTTGACCCGGTCCATCGCCGCCTGGCGGACACCGCGGGTCCCCATCCCGACACCGACGACCGCGCGGTTGACCACCTCCTCCAGGTACACCTGTTTGAGGTTGGGCTCCACCGCGCCGGCCGCGAGCCGCGAGGAGTCGAGCAGATTGCCGACGAGCGCGGTCAGCTGATCGGTGGATTCCTCGATGGTTTCCAGCAATTCGGCGGTATCGGCGGGGGAGAACTGCACGTCCTCACTGCGCAGACTCGACACCGCCGCCTTCGCCGCGGCCAGCGGCGTGCGCAGGTCGTGGCTGACCGCCGACAGCAGCGCGCGCCGCAGCCGGTCCGTCGCCATCACACCCGCGGCGGCCTGGGCCTGATCGGCGAGTTCGCGCTGGCGCACGAGCCCGGCCGCCTGCCCGGCCACCGCCGCGAGCACCCGGCGGTCACCGGGGGTCAGCGCGCGCCCGCTGAGCAGCAGCCAGTGTTCCTCGTCGCCGGCGCCGATCGCGGTATCGGCGGCGGCGGGTGTGCGTGCCGGATCGTGACCGACGCAGGCGATCACCTCCTCGTGGCCGACGAAACTCACCGCCCGCTGCCGGTAGATCTCGCGGGCCCGCTCGAGCAGATCGGGCAGGTCGGCGCCGTGCAGGATCGCCCCGGCGAACAGGGTCAGCAACTCGGCCTCACGGGAGGCGGTGCGTGCCTCGCGGGTGCGATTGGCCGAGATGTCGACCAGCGCCGCCACCGCCACCGCGACCCCCGCCATCACGACGATGGTGAGGAAATTGTTGGGTTCGGCGATGGTGAGACTGTGCCGCGGGGTGGTGAAGAACCAGTTCAGCAGCAGCCCGCCCAGCACCGCCGACAACGCTGCCGGTGCGACACCGCCGAGCAGCGCGACCGCGATCACGCCGATGAAATACATCGCGCTCTCACCGGCCAGATCCAGGCGCGAATCCAGCCACAGATAGCAGACCAGCGTGATCAGGGTGGGCACCACCAGCGCCGCCAGCCACGACACCGTCGACCGCTGCCGCCGCAGCAGGGCCGACCAGCGCAGCCCCCGTTGCGCCTCCTCATGGGTGACCATGTGGACGTCGATACTGCCCGAGCGCTGCACTACGGTCGCGCCGATGCCCTGGTCGAGGATGCGCGCCCAGCGCGAGCGCCGGGAGGTGCCCACCACCAGCTGAGTGGCGTTGACCTGGCGGGCGAAATCCAGCAGGGCATTGGGGACGTTCTCGCCGGTCACCGTGTGCAGGCTGGAACCGAGCCCGGCGGCCAGCTCCCGCAGCCGATGCAGCCGTTGTGCCGACACTCCGGCCAGTCCGTCCCCGCGCACGACGTGCACGACGAGCAGCTCGGCACTGGATTTGGTGGCGATGCGGCTCGCGCGGCGCACGATCGTCTCCGATTCCGGGCCGCCGGTCACCGCGACGACCACGCGTTCGCGCGCCTCCCAGGTCGCGGTGATCTTGTGGTCGGCCCGGTATCTGGCCAGGGCGGCGTCGACCTGATCGGCCAGCCACAACAGGGCCAGTTCGCGTAACGCGGTCAGGTTGCCGGGCCGGAAGTAGTTGCGCAGCGCCGCGTCGACCTTGTCGGCGGTGTAGACGTTGCCGTGGGAAAGCCTGCGCCGCAACGCCTCCGGCGTGATGTCGACCAGTTCGACCTGATCGGCGCCGCGCACCACCCAATCCGGCACGGTTTCGCGCTGCACCACGCCGGTGATCTGCTCGACGACGTCGTTGAGGCTGTCCAGGTGCTGAACGTTGACCGTGGAGATGACGTCGATGCCGGCGTCGAGCAGTTCGTGGACGTCCTGCCAGCGCTTCTCGTTCTTCGATCCCGGCACGTTCGTATGCGCGAGTTCGTCCACCAGGGCCACCGCCGGCGCCCGCCGCAGGACCGCGTCGACATCCAGTTCGGGCAGGGTCGTGCCGCGGTAGGTGCGCAACGCCGGCGGTATCCGCTCGATACCCTCGAGTAGTTCCGCGGTCTTGCTGCGGCCGTGGGTCTCCACCACCGCGGCCACCACGTCGCGGTCACGGCCTATTCGCCGGTGCGCCTCGCCGAGCATCGCGTAGGTCTTACCCACGCCGGGCGCGGCCCCGAGATAGATGCGTAGTTGTCCGCGCTTCACAGGTCCATCATCGCGCGATTCGGACGACGTGGACGGCGCGAAACCCGGACGACCCGAGTGGTGCGCCCGCCGGCCACGCGCAGACCCAGGGCGCAGCTGACGAAGGCGAGGATCACCATCGCCGCGACCGCGAAATCCGGCACTGTCTTCTCCTCACGACCCGGTGATTGCCGCTGTGCCGGTCGACGGGACCGGACAACACACTGTGCACCGCCGCGCGGGCTCGATCGCCGATCTTTACGACTCCTTGACGGGGTCGCGGCCGACATTGACGGCGCGGCAGCGGGGCCGCGGCGGCGTGTAAGCACCCCGTCAATGCCGTCGCCGCGACCGCTAAGAAGCCGTCAACGCCGTCGAAATCGGTCGTTTCACGAGCTTGACTCACTGCGGCGCATTCGCTTCCGGATGCCGTCAACAGAGAGGTTTGCACTATGTCCGTCGCGGTGTTCACCGTCGTGACCGTGGCGATCTTCGCCCTGCTCGGCCTGCTCCAACGGGGGGTGGAACGGCTGTGATCGCGAACATCGTCGGTCTGATCCTGGCCCTCGGCGTCGCCGTCTACATGGTCGCGGCGCTGCTGTTCCCGGAAAGGTTCTAGGTGAGCACAACCACTGCCGGGGTCGTGTTCGTGGCGACCCTGATCATCGCGCTCGCGGCGGTCCACATCCCGCTCGGCGACTACATGTACCGGGTGTATGCGGGCACGAAACACTCGCGGGCCGAGCGCATCGTCTACCGCGCCATCGGAGTCCAGCCCGGCGTGGAGCAGACCTGGGGCGTCTACGCCCGCAGCGTGCTGGCCTTCTCCGCGATGAGCGTGCTGGCGCTGTTCTTCCTGCAGTTGATCCAGGGCCACCTGCCGCTGCATCTGCACGAGCCCGGGACCGAGATGACCGCGGCGCTGGCGTGGAATACCGCGATCAGCTTCGTCACCAACACCAACTGGCAGAACTACGCCGGGGAGTCGACCCAGGGACATCTGGTCCAGATGGCGGGCCTGGCCGTGCAGAACTTCGTCTCGGCCGCGGTCGGGATGGCGGTCGCGGTCGCGCTGGTGCGCGGCTTCGCCCGCCGCCACACCGGTGACCTCGGCAACTTCTGGGTCGACCTCGTGCGCGGCACCCTCCGGATTCTGCTGCCCATCGCGTTCGTATTCGCGATCGTGCTCATCGCCGGTGGCGCGATCCAGAACTTCCATCTGCACGATCAGGTCGCGCAGACGATCACCGGTGCGACGCAGACGATTCCGGGCGGGCCGGTCGCCTCGCAGGAAAGCATCAAGGAGCTGGGCACCAACGGCGGCGGCTTCTTCAACGTCAACTCCGCGCACCCGTTCGAAAACCCGACGGCCTGGACCAACTGGGTCGAGATCTTCCTGATCCTGCTGATCGCCTTCTCGCTGCCGCGAACCTTCGGCCGCATGGTGGGCAGCACCAAGCAGGGTTTTGCGATCGCGTCGGTGATGGGCGTGCTCGCGCTGATCAGCGTGACGCTGACCAACTTCCTGCAGTTGCGCCATCACGGCACCGTGCCGACGGCGGCCGGCGCGGCGCTCGAGGGCGTCGAAACACGGTTCGGCGTAGCGGATTCCGCGACGTTCGCCACGTCCACGACGCTGACCTCCACCGGTGCCGTCGACTCCGCCCACGATTCCTATACCAGCCTCGGCGGCATGGTGACGATGGTGAACATGCAGCTGGGCGAAGTCGCGCCCGGCGGTGTCGGATCGGGCCTGTACGGCATGTTGATCCTGGCGGTGATCACCGTCTTCGTCGCCGGACTGATGGTCGGGCGCACGCCCGAATATCTCGGCAAGAAGATCACCCCGCGCGAAATCAAGTTCGCCGCATCGTATTTCCTGGTCAGTCCGCTGATCGTGCTGGCAGGCACCGCGCTCGCGATGGCGTTGCCGGGCGAGCGCGCGGCCATGGCGAATGCGGGACCGCACGGCCTGTCGGAGGTGTTGTACGCCTTCACCTCGGCCGCCAACAACAACGGCTCGGCCTTCGCCGGGCTCAGTGGCAACACCGTGTGGTGGAATACCGCCCTCGGTCTGGCGATGGTGTTCGGCCGGTTCGTTCCGATCGTTCTCGTGCTCGCGCTGGCCGGATCGCTGGCGCGCCAGGGGCATACGCCGGAATCGATCGGCACCTTGCCGACGCACCGGCCGCAGTTCGTCGGCATGGTCGCCGGCGTGACGCTGATCCTGGTCGCCCTCACCTTCCTGCCCATGCTGGCGCTCGGGCCGCTCGCCGAAGGAATTCACTGAAATGACCGCTCCGACAACCGATTCCGTGACCGTTCCGCCCGCTGCCGAACCGTCGCCGCGCCGAGGCAGCCGTGGCATGTTCGATCCGGTGATACTGGCCCGGTCGCTGCCCGACGCCCTGCGCAAACTGGATCCGCGCATACTGTGGCGCAATCCGGTGATGCTGATCGTGGAGCTCGGCGCACTCTGGTCCACTATCCTCGCCGTCGCCCATCCCACGGTCTTCGCCTGGGCGATCGTCATCTGGCTGTGGCTGACGGTGATCTTCGCCAACCTGGCCGAGGCCGTCGCCGAGGGCCGCGGCAAGGCGCAGGCCGATACGTTGCGAAAAGCCAAGACCGACACCGTCGCCCGGCGATTGGTGAACTGGCATCCGGGCGCCGAAGCGCCGCTCGAAGAAACCGTTGCCGCACCCGAACTGCGGCTCGGCGACTACGTGGTGGTCGAGGCCGGACAGGTGGTTCCGGGCGACGGTGACGTCGTGGAGGGCATCGCCTCGGTCGACGAATCGGCGATCACCGGTGAATCGGCGCCGGTGATCCGCGAATCCGGCGGCGACCGGTCCGCGGTCACCGGCGGCACCACCGTGCTCTCGGACCGCATCGTCGTCGAGATCACCCAGGAGCCGGGCGGCAGTTTCATCGACAAGATGATCGCCCTGGTGGAGGGCGCCAGCAGGCAGAAGACACCCAACGAGATCGCGCTGAACATCCTGCTGGCGGCGTTGACGATCATCTTCGTGTTCGCGGTCGTGACGTTGCAGCCGCCCGCGATCTTCGCCAAGGCGAACAATCCGGGAGTCGGCGACAGCGCGGCGCTGAGTGCACAGGGGGTTACCGGCATCGTCATGGTGTCGCTGCTGGTCTGTCTCATCCCGACCACGATCGGCGCGCTGTTGTCGGCGATCGGCATCGCGGGAATGGACCGGCTCGTCCAGCGCAATGTGCTGGCGATGTCGGGTCGCGCGGTCGAGGCCGCCGGCGATGTGAACACGCTGCTGCTCGACAAGACCGGCACCATCACCCTCGGCAACCGGCAGGCGTCGAGCTTCGTCGCCATGCCGGGCGTCACCGAGGACGAGATGGCCGACGCCGCACAGCTTTCCAGCCTCGCCGACGAAACACCCGAGGGCCGCTCGATCGTGGTGTTCGCGAAATCCGCGTACGGCAAACGCGAACGCACCCCTGGTGAGCTCGCGGGCGCGAACTGGGTGGAGTTCACCGCCCAGACCCGAATGTCGGGCGTGGATCTGCGGGACGGGCATCAATTGCGCAAAGGCGCCGCGAGTGCGGTCACGGAATGGGTTCGGGTCCATGGTGGTTCGGTGCCCGAAGACGTCGGGCGGACCGTCGACGGCATCTCGGCCTCCGGAGGCACACCGCTGGTGGTCGGCGAACTGCTCGACGGGCGGGCCCGGCTGCTGGGTGTGGTCCACCTGAAGGATGTGGTGAAACAGGGCATGCGGGAACGCTTCGACGAGATGCGCCGCATGGGAATTCGCACGGTCATGATCACGGGCGACAATCCGCTGACCGCCAAGGCGATCGCGGACGAAGCCGGGGTCGACGACTTCCTGGCCGAGGCCACCCCCGAGGACAAGCTGGCGCTGATCAAGAGCGAACAGGCCGGCGGGCGCCTGGTCGCCATGACCGGCGACGGCACCAACGACGCGCCGGCGCTGGCGCAGGCCGACGTCGGCGTCGCGATGAATACCGGGACGTCGGCGGCCAAGGAGGCCGGCAATATGGTCGATCTGGACTCGGATCCGACCAAACTGATCGAGATCGTCGAGATCGGCAAACAGTTGCTGATCACCCGGGGCGCGCTGACGACCTTCTCCATCGCCAACGACGTCGCCAAGTACTTCGCGATCATTCCGGCGCTGTTCGTGGCGTTGTTCCCCGGCCTGGATGTACTCAACGTGATGCGATTGCACAGTCCGCAGTCGGCGATCCTGTCCGCGGTGATCTTCAACGCGATCGTCATCGTGGCGCTGATCCCGCTGGCGCTGCGCGGCGTCGACTATCGCCCGTCGAGTGCGTCGAAACTGCTCAGCCGCAATCTCGCCATCTACGGGGCGGGCGGCATCGTCGCTCCGTTCATCGGCATCGAACTCATCGACCTTGTCGTCCGATTCCTTCCTGGGATGTCCTGATATGCCTTCGTTCTCGATGCGATACACCACCTGGTTCCGCCAGCATCTGGCCGCGGTGCGGGCACTGCTCGTGCTGACGGTGATCACCGGACTCGTCTATCCACTGGCGGTCTTCGCGCTCGCCCAGCTGCCGGGACTGCACGACCGAGCCGAAGGCTCGCTCGTCCACCGCGACGGAAAGCTGGTGGGCAGCAGCCTGATCGGTCAGGCGTTCACCGACGGCAACGGCGCGGCACTACCGCAGTACTTCCAGACCCGGCCGTCGAATTCCGCGCCCGCCGACGGCAGCCGCCCCGACGGCTACGACCCGACCAACACCGGCTTCGGCAACAAAGGCCCCGAGGATGTGGTCGACACCCTGGCGGCCGACCCGTCGCAGTCGACGACCGGTTTGCTGACCACGGTCTGCACGCGCAGCAAACAGATCGGCGAGCGCGAGGGAGTCTCCGGGGCGCGACCGTTCTGCACCCCCGGCGGGGCCGGTGCGGTGCTGGCGGTCTTCGGTCCGCGCGACGGCCACGGGCAGGTCACCGCGCCCACGAAGGTCGTGAGCGTGAACGAGGCGTGCCCGGCGGTGCCGTTCCAGGACGCCTACCGCGGGGTCCGGGTGGACTGCGCCCAGCCCGGGACGGACTATTCGGCCGGGCTGATCGTCCCCGTCCGCGGTGACGCGCCGGCCGACACCCCAGTGCCCTCGGACGCCGTCACCGCATCCGGTTCCGGACTGGATCCGCACATCTCACCGCGCTACGCACAGATCCAGAGCGCACGGGTGGCGGCCGCGCGAGGTATCACGGCCGAGCAGGTCGCCGCCGTGGTGGCAGCGCACACCGCCGGGCGCGACCTGGGCTTCCTGGGGGAGCCCAGGGTCGACGTCCTCGGCGTGAATCTCGAGCTGGACCAGCGCTACCCGACGCGGCGCTGAACTCGGCAGCTGTGGTGATCGGTGCGGTGGCGATCAGGAGTGCAGCGCGCTGCCGGCCACCCACTGATCCCACGGCACGATCCAGTCGCCGTTGTTCCACGAGGGCAGCGGCGGACCGCTGGTGTTGCGGACCTCGACCACATCGCCGGGGACCGCGAAGTTGTAGAACCAGCGCGCGTTCTCGAGGTTCAGGTTCAGGCAGCCGTGCGAGGTGTCGGTATTACCCTGCGCCCACACCGTGGAGTCGAGCTGGTGCAGGTAGATCCCGTCGCCACTGATCTGGGTGGCCCAGCCGATCGCCTCCTTGTAACCCAGGCGAGAGTTCACCGGCAGTCCGTAACTCGAGGAGTCCATGATCACCGGATTGCCCTTGCCCATCACGGTGTAGATGCCCGCGGGGGTGTTGAAGTAGATCGTCTTACCGCCGACCTGCTCGCTGCCGCCGCGGCCCATCGAGGTGGGCATGGTGCGGATCAGTTTGCCGTTCTCGAATACCTGCACTTCGTGGGTGTTGTCGTCGGCGATGGAGACATGCGAGTCGCCGATGGTGAAGCTGGTCTTGGAGTCCTCCTGGCCGAACAGGCCGGAACCCAGCTGCGCGCCGAAGATGTTGGCCGCGACGGTGACCTTGGTGCCGGGCTGCCAGTACTGCTGCGGCCGCCAGTGCGCGTTCTTGTCGTCGAGCCAGTACCACGACCCCTGGACCTGCGGTTCCGTCGTCACCGACAGCCGCTTCTCGGCCGCCGCCCGGTCACCGACCGCCTCGTCGAAGTGGGCGACGATGACAGTGCCCACTCCGTAGGTTCCGCCCTCGGCCAGCGGCTGCCCGGCGGTGGTGGTCAGATACGCCTTGACCTGGTTGCTGGGAGTGAGCGTGGTGAACGACGACGTCATCGGACCGCTGGGTCCGGTGACGGTGATGCCGTTCGCGGTCATCTTGTAGTTGTGGCCGTAACCGAGCGGAACCTTCGGCTTCCACGCGGTTCGCTCCGGATTGAGCGTGCCGTCGACCTGTTTGCCTTCTTCGTTGGTCAACGTCACATCCGTGAGGATGCCGTCGGTTGCGCTCACCTCGATCGTGCCGAGCGGATCGACGTCGGCACTACCCGTGGCCGGGACCATCGCAATGGCCGGCGCGGCGGGCCCCGGGGTGCCGCGCGTCGGATTCGACGCCGGCTCCGGGGATGACGAGCACGCGGCCATCAGCGTCGTCACCAGGGCGATAGCTCCCAGCGCAACACTGAATCGGCAGCGGCGAGTGGACATGGTGTCTCCTGCGTTCGACGTGCGCCTGAGCAAGCCCTCGCAGCGCACCAATCGCCTTACTGTCTCGGTACGTAGTTTACGGGGCTTTTTCAGGTGCTTGCACCTCGGTGGTGTTGCCCCGTGTTTACGCATCGTGGTCCCGGGTACTCCAGTTACTGTTGTGTGCCCAGTGGGCGCTCAGGGACCGATCGGCCGGCGCCCGGTGTCGTGTGGTCCGCCACCGACGTCTGTTAGGGATGTGTGGTTATGAGAGAACGGTGCGAGACCACAGGCTGCGCGGCCGCTCGCACTGCGGACGAACGGACGGGTCGGGGAACCACGCTCCGATGACGCGCAGCTGGACGAGGTGTAGCGATGAGTGCAAATTTGATGATCGTAGAGGACGACGACCGGGTTCGCAGTGCGCTGCGACTGGCCATGGAGGACGAGGGCTACGACGTCGCCGAGGCCGAGGAGGCCGAGGATGCGCTCGAACATCTGCGTGACAACGGCGCACCGGATGTGATGATCGTGGATCTGATGCTGGGGGAGATGGACGGATTCACCTGCATACGTGAGATTCGTCGCGATCACGACGTGCCGATCATCGTGGTCAGCGCGCGGGACGACACCCACGACGTGGTGGCCGCGCTGGAGGCCGGCGCCGACGACTTCGTGACCAAGCCGTTCGAGATCAAGGAGATCACCGCCCGGATGCGGGCCCTGCGCCGCCGCGCCCAGCAGACCGTGGAGCCGCCGGCCCCGCAGGAGATCGTGCTCGACGCCTATCCCGAAGCGCCGCTGGTGCTTTCGGCCGACGGCGGTACCGTCCACCGCGGCGACGAGGAACTGCACCTCACCCTCACCGAATTCCGGTTGCTGTGTGAACTGGCCGAGACCCCCGGCCGGGTGCTGTCGCGCAGTGTCCTGCTCGAAAGGGTCTGGGACCGTGGGTTCTTCGGTGACGAGCGGATCGTGGACGTGCACGTCCGGCGGCTGCGGACCAAGATCGAGCGCGACCCGTCGGAGCCGGCGATCGTGGTAACCGTGCGCGGGCTCGGCTACCGCCTCGATGTGCAGCGCTAGATTTCCGCGCCTGCCCCGCCGCCAGATTCTGCGCGGTCGCGTGATCGTCGCTTTCACCGTCACCGGGCTGGTCTCGGCACTGCTGGCGGTACTGATCGCCAAGTTCGACGGCGGCGGATGGCGCACCGCGCTGGCCTGCGCACTCGGCGGCACCGTGATCGGCGCGATCTTCGGTATCTGGTTGTCGCACCGTTTGCTGGAACCGTTGCGCCAGGTCACGGGCACCGCGGCCAAGATCGCCTCCGGTGAGCTCGGCACCCGGTTGCCCGATACCGACGATCCCGATCTGGCCCCGACCGTGGACGCGTTCAACACCATGGTCGACTCCCTGCAGAACCGCATCGATCGCGAACGCCGGCTGGTAGGTGATGTGAGTCACGAACTGCGCACCCCGCTGACCACCCTCACCACCAGCGTCGGCGTGATGTCGCGCTATGAGGATCAACTTCCGGAACGGTCGCGGCGGGCGCTGGAACTGGTCCGCGCCGAACTCGACCATCTGCGCAGGTTGCTCGACGATCTGCTGGCCCTGGCCCGGGCCGAGGCGCGGATGCACGGCGCCGACGCCGAGCCGCTGTCGGTGCGCGAACTGCTCACCCACACCCTCGCGGAAATGCGTTATTCACCGGAACTGCTGACCGTCGCCGACGACGGAATCGTGACCGGGCGAAAGCTCGAACTCGAGCGAGCGCTGGTGAATTTGCTCGAGAATGCGCAGCGGCACGGCGGCGGAGTGGTCGCGGTGGGGGTCGCACGCGCCGGGGACGAAATGGTGATCACGGTCGACGACGCCGGTCCGGGAGTGGCGCCGCAGGATCGGCAACGCATCTTCGAAAGATTCGTGACGGTGCGCCGCGGGAAACGATCGGGCACCGGCATCGGATTGGCATTGGTGGCCGAAACCGTTGCCGCCCACGGCGGCCGCGTGAAATGTGACGACCGTCCCGGCGGAGGTGCTCGATTCATGGTGTGGTTGCCCACCGTGACGAAATTCACCGATCATACTTCTGTAACACAACCGTAAAGTAGTCGCACGATAGACCTCAACGTTCGCGGGCAATTCTGAAGAGGTGATGCAGACCCGAACGCGGAGTATGTCGTTCAGATCTCCGGCAACCGACGAGTCGAACGGCCGTCGGCCCGTTTCCTCCCAGACGCTGATTCGTCGGCCGCGGGTGGACGACGGAGCGCGGATGTGGCGAATCGCAGTGGATTCCCAAGTGCTCGACGCCAATTCGAGTTACGCGTATCTGCTCTGGAGCCGTGACTTCGCCTCGACCACCGTCGTGGCCGAAATCGACTCGGAGATAGCAGGATTCGTCACCGGATATCTGCGCCCGGAATCGCCGGACACACTGTTCATCTGGCAGGTAGCCGTCGATCACGCCTTCCGCGGCCGCGGAGTGGGCGTTGCAATGCTGGATCGGCTCGTCGAAGACGTTGCCGACCAAGGTGTTTCGAAGTTGGAGACAACCGTTTCGCCGGACAACGAAGCCTCGCTGGCAATGTTCGCGTCACTGGCCCGGCGCCGTGACGCGGAAATGACGCGAGAAACGTTGTTCGAGCCAGAAGATTTTCCGGACGGGCACGAATCGGAGGACCTGTACCGGATCGCGCCACTGCAGGGTGACGCAAAACGATAGGAAGGATCATCGATGACCACCGCTGAGATGACCGTTTTCGAATCGCTCGAATCGAATGTCCGTGGATATTGCCGCTCGTGGCCCACGCTGTTCGACACCGCATCCGGCGCCTGGCTGCGCGACGGTAGCGGACGTGATTACCTCGATTTCTTCGCGGGCGCGGGAGCGCTCAACTACGGGCACAACAACCCCGTTCTCAAAGAAGCATTGATCGATTACATCGCCCGTGACGGAATTACCCACGGACTCGATATGTCGACCGTCGCGAAGCGTGAATTGCTGGAGACGATCAACAACGTTCTGCTGGATCCGCGCGGCCTCGATTACAAGGTGCAGTTCCCCGGTCCCACCGGTGCGAACGCGGTGGAATCGGCGCTGAAACTGGCCCGCAAGGTGACCGGCCGCACGTCGATCCTGAATTTCACCAACGCATTTCACGGCATGACCCTCGGCGCGCTGTCGGTGACCGGAAACGCGACCAAGCGCGCGGGCGCCGGAGTACCGTTGAACCACGTGAATCCGATGCCCTACGACGGGTATCTGGACGGCACCGACGATCTGGCGTGGATGGAGCGGGTCCTCGATGACAATTCCTCCGGTGTGGACAAGCCCGCGGCGGTGATCGTGGAAACCGTGCAGGGCGAGGGCGGCGTGAACGTCGCACGGGCACAGTGGCTGCGGCACCTGTCGGAGCTGTGCGCCGCGCGCGGAATTCTGCTGATCGTCGACGACGTGCAGATGGGCTGCGGCCGGACCGGCCCGTTCTTCTCCTTCGAGATCGCCGGCATCACCCCCGACATCGTGACCCTGTCGAAGTCGATCGGCGGTTACGGCATGCCGCTGGCGCTGGTGCTGATGAAGCGCGAGCTGGACCAGTGGGCGCCCGGTGAGCACAACGGCACCTTCCGCGGCAACAACCCGGCGTTCGTGACCGCCCGCGTGGCGCTCGAGCACTACTGGACCGATGACCGGCTGGAGGTGTCCACCGCCGCCAAGGGCGAGAAGATCCGAAAGTCGTTCGAGGCCCTCTCGGAGAACTTCGAGGGTGTCTCGACCCGCGGACGCGGGCTGGTGCAGGGCCTGGTGTTCGACGACGCCTCGGAGGCCGGCAAGGTCAGCAGCATCGCCTTCGAGGAGGGCCTGCTGGTGGAGACCTCCGGCGCCGAAGACCAGGTGGTCAAGCTGCTGCCGCCGCTGACCATTACCGACGACGAACTCGACCACGGCCTCGGCATCCTGGACCGGGCGGTCGACATGGCCCGAGGAGGCAACTGACCATGATCGTGCGTACCACTGCCGAGATCACCGGAACCGACCGCGACGTCGCGGCCGAGGACTGGCGGAGCAAGCGGATCATCCTCGGCGGCGACGGGGTGGGTTTCTCCTTCCACGAGACGACGATCCAGCCGAACACCGTGCACGAGTTCCACTATCAGAACCACGTCGAAGCGGTGTGGCTGGTGGAGGGCGAGGGCACGCTCACGGACCTGACCAACGACGTCACCTACGACCTGGCGCCGGGAACGATGTACCTGCTCAACGGGCACGAGCGGCATCGGGTCGAGACCCGCACCCTGATGCGGATGCTGTGTGTGTTCAACCCTCCGGTCACGGGCAAGGAAGTTCACGACGAGAACGGCGTCTATCCGCTGGTGGCCGTAGGCGAGTAGTGATGTAGTTAGGAGGACGACGCCGCGATGACATTGGCGGAGAGTCGAATCGACCGCTACCGGACCAGAACTGCCGTAGCGGTACCGCCGGTGGAGCGTACCGACCCCACGGTGTGGGGCACGGTCACCTCGCCGGAGCTGCAGAATTTCGATGCCGATGGGTACGCGATCATCGACGAGTTGCTGACCCCGATGGAGGTGGCCGATATCGCCACCGACATCGATCGGCTGGCCGCCGATCCGTTGTTGCGTGCCGACGAGCGGGTGATCATCGAGAAGAAGTCGAACAGCGTTCGTTCGATCTTCGAGGTGCACAAGATCAGCGCCGTGGTGGCGGAGCTGGTGCGGGACGAGCGGATCGTCGGGATGGCCCGCCAGATTCTCGGTTCCGAGGTCTACATCCATCAGAGCCGGGTGAACTACATGCCCGGTTTCGAGGGCGCCGGGTTCTACTGGCATTCGGATTTCGAGACCTGGCACGCCGAGGACGGGATGCCCTCACCGCGGGCGGTGAGCCTGTCGATCGCGCTGACCGACAACTATCCGTTCAACGGCAGCCTGATGCTGCTGCCGGGCTCACACCGGCAGTTCATGCCGTGCCAGGGCGAGACTCCCGACGAGCACTACCGGGAATCGTTGCGAGAGCAGCAGATCGGTGTGCCCGCGCAGGAGGATCTGGCGCAGCTGGCCGACAAGTACGGCATCGCGCAGTTCACCGGCGCACGCGGTTCGGCGCTGCTGTTCGATTCCAACATCATGCACGGCTCGTCGAACAACATCACGCCCTTCGCGCGCTCGAACGTCTTCCTGGTGTTCAACAGCGTGGAGAACACTCTCGAAGAACCGTATTCGGCCCCGCACCAGCGGCCGACCTATATCGCCTCGCGCGATTTCACCCCCCTGCGCTGAGTGGGGTGACCCGATCACGTCGGGACCGATGATCGCGCGGGTTCGCTCCCGACGGTGGCGGGGCGAGCCCGGCATCCCCGGCGCGTTTTCGGCCGGAATCCATTCGGATTCCGGCCGAAAACATGTCCGGGGCGGCGGCGGTATGGGACTGCGCCCCGGCGATCGGTGTGCGCCGCTCAGGCCCGCGTCAGCGCGGCGTAGCGGGCGATGTGCTGGTCCGCGGAACCCCATTCGGTGCGAATCGCGGTGAGCCGCTTGAAGAAATGCCCGATCGCGAGTTCCTCGGTCATGCCCATCGCGCCGTGCAGTTGCACCGCGTGCTGGCCGATGAAGCCGGCGGCGCGGGCGACGGTGGCCTTGGCGGCCGCGGCGGCCCGGGCGCGGACCTTCGGCTCGGCGTCGAGTTTCAGCGTCACCAGATAGGTGGCGGCCACGGCCTGTTCGAGCTCCAGGTGCATATCGACCATGCGGTGCTGCAGCACCTGGAAACTGGCGATCGGCACACCGAACTGGCGGCGCTGCTTGCTGTATTCGACGGTGTCGGCCAGTACCCGCCGCATTCCGCCCACGGCCTCGGCGCAGATGGCGGCGATCGCCTCGTCGACGGCCCGCTCGACCGACTCGTCGGCCGCGCCCTCGGCACCGAGCAGCGCGTCGGCGGGGACCCGGACGCCGTCGAGGACCAGATCGGCCGCGCGGCGTTCGTCGATCGTGCGGTAGGGGTGCTGCGTGAGACCGGCCGCGTCGGCCGGCACCACGAACAGCGACAGAGCGGCCGCGTCGGCGGTGCGTGCGGTCACCAGCAGATGGGTGGCCAGCGGTGCGGTGGTCACCACCCCCTTGGCGCCGTCGAGGACCCAGTGGTCGCCGTCGCGGCGGGCGGTCGTGGCCACGCGTGCGGGGTCGTACCCGGAGTCCGCTTCCAGGGCGGCGAAGGCCGTGATCACCGAGCCGTCGACGATGCCGCGCAACAGTTCCTCGGCCCGCGCGCCGCCGGCGCGGCGCAGCAGTCCGCCACCCAGGACGGCGGTGTCGACATAGGGTTCGACGACCAGGGCGCCGCCGAGCGCCTCGGCGATGATCATGGTCTCGATGGCGCCGCCGTCGAATCCGCCGACACTCTCGGGCAGGCTCGCCCCCAGAATGCCGACCTCCTCGGCGAAGCCGCGCCAGATCTCCGGCTGATGGCCGGCGCCGACCCGCGCCGCGGCCCGGCTTTTCTCCAGATCGTAACGGGCGGCGAGAAATTCGGTGACCGTGTCACGGAGCAGTTGCTGTTCGGCAGTGAATTCGAAGTCCATCTCTCACAGTCCCAGGGTTGCCTTGGCGATGATGTTGCGCTGAATCTCGTTGCTGCCCGCGTAGATCGAGCCCGCGCGGTCGTTGAAGTACCGCAGCGGCGCGACGGCCTGCCACGGTTCGCCGCTGAGATATCCGTCGGCGGGCGCGACGAAGTCGGCGACCGGACCGCCCGGCATGGCGGCGTGCGGCTGATAGGCACGCCCGCGCGGGCCGGCGGCCTCGAAGGCCAATTCGGTGAGCCGCTGGCTCAATTCGGTGCCCAGGATCTTGATCGTGGATGCGGCCGGACCCGGATCCTTACCGCGCGAAATGGCCGACATGGTGCGGTATTCCAGGATCTCGAGGACGTCGGCCCGGATCCGCGCATCGGCCAGTTTCGCCGCGAAGGCGGGTTCGTCGAGCAGGCTGCCGCCGGCGTAACCGGGCTGTCCGGCCGCGTGCTCGGCCAGCGATTCGGCCAGCACCTGCAGCGCCGGGCCGTAGGCCGAACCGCCGCGCTCGAAGTTCAGCAGATGTTTGGCGACCGTCCAGCCCTCGTCGATGCGGCCGATGACGTTGGACTTCGACACCCGGACACCATCGAAGAACACCTGGTTCTGCACCTGCTCGCCGGAGGTCATGACCAGCGGGCGGATCTCGATGCCGGGGGTGTCCATCGGGATCAGCACGAAGGTGATGCCCTGCTGTTTGCGTTCCAGTTTCGAGGTGCGGACCAGGGCGAAGATCCAGTTGGCCTCGGTGGCGTGGGTGGTCCAGATCTTGGAACCCGTGCACACCAGATCGTCGCCGTCGGAGACCGCGGCCATGGTCAGCGAGGCCAGATCGGAGCCCGCCTCGGGTTCGGAATAGCCCTGGCAGAAGAACACCTCGCCGGTGAGGATGCGCGGCAGGAAGTAGTCCTTCTGCTCCGGGGTGCCGAAGGCGATGATCGCGTGCGCGACCATCCGGATGCCCATCGGCGAGAGTGCGGGCGCGCCCGCGAGGGTGGATTCACGATCGAAGATGTAGTGCTGCGTCATGCTCCAGTCACAGCCGCCGTGGGCGACCGGCCAGGCCGGCGCCGCCCAGCCACGGGCGTGCAGGATGTGCTGCCACTGCATGCTGGCCTCGTGATCCGGGTACACGCTGGTGGCGAGTTGACCGGCGCGACGTAGTTCCGGGGTCAAATTCTCGTCCAGGAAGCGCCGCACCTCGTCGCGAAACGCCAGATCGGTGGGCGACCAGTCCAGATTCACGAAGAACTCCTTGTGCGATAAACGGGCCTCTACCTTCTCATTTACTCCGGGTCGAGCGCAAATGGTCGTTAACTTATTGATGTAGCGGGCGGTGTGCCGAGGCGATCCGCCGCAGGCTGGGCCAGGCTCGTGTGTGTCCGAAACACGCGCGGGGACTTGCATTTCGGAGCATCGTGTGAGGAAAGATGGACCCTCATGTACGCATCTCGAGTGCTTCGTGTGTTCGTCCGGGCGGTACCGGCCGTGCTGGTCGCGTTGCTCGCCGCCGCCACCTTCGCGGTCGCCGGCGGCGTCGCCTCGGCAGCTCCGATGCCGCTGCCGTCGATCGACAGCGGTGGTGTCACGAGACTGGCGATCGCGCCCGGCCAGAACTCCGTCACCGGCCAGGGGTCGGTGGTGGCGAACAAGATCGCCAATTACTCCATCGGGTCGGTCGGGGGGCAGAGGCTGATCTTCGACATCACCTCGAACAACGGCCAGGCCCGCGTGACCGTGGCGCCGCTGATCGGAGGTCCGATCGCGGCCGACGTCCCGCACGCCGAGGTCGTGGCCGACGGCCTCGACTACCAGATCTACGTCAGCTCCGCCGACGGCTCGCCCAGCGACTTCACGCTGACCGTCACCGCCGCCTGATTCCGGGCCCTATTCGGCGGATGCCGGGCGAACACGTTCGCCCGGCATCCGACCGGCAACGCACCCCGACCGGGTAGCCTGACCGACTGTGCACCTGAAGAGTCTGACGCTGAAGGGATTCAAATCCTTCGCGTCCGCGACGACGCTGCGGCTCGAGCCCGGCATCACCTGCGTGGTGGGGCCGAACGGGTCCGGCAAATCCAACGTCGTCGACGCGCTGACCTGGGTGATGGGGGAGCAGGGCGCCAAGGCGCTGCGGGGCGGGAAGATGCAGGACGTCATCTTCGCCGGTACCGCCGGACGGGCGCCGCTGGGCCGCGCCGAAGTCACACTGACCATCGACAATTCCGACGGCGCGCTGCCCATCGACTACTCCGAGGTCTCGATCACCCGCCGGATGTTCCGCGACGGCGCCGGTGAATACGAGATCAACGGCAACTCCTGCCGGTTGATGGATGTCCAGGAGCTGCTGTCCGACTCCGGTATCGGCCGGGAAATGCACGTCATCGTCGGCCAGGGCCAGCTCTCGGCGATTCTGGAATCGCGACCCGAGGACCGCCGCGCCTTCATCGAAGAGGCCGCGGGCGTGCTCAAACATCGCAAGCGCAAAGAGAAGGCGGTCCGCAAACTCGATGCGATGCAGGCGAATCTGGCCCGCCTGACCGACCTCACCACCGAACTGCGCCGCCAGCTCAAACCGCTGGGCCGCCAGGCCGAGGTGGCCCGGCGCGCGGCCACCGTCCAATCCGAACTGCGCGATGCCCGGCTGCGATTGGCCGCCGACGATCTGGTGGCGCGCCGGCGCGAACTGGAAAGTCAGCAGAGCAAGGAAGCCTTCGCCCGCGAACAGCAGATCACCGTGCAAGCCGAATTGGACGCCGCGAATGCGGCGCTGGCGCAGCAGGAATTCCAGCTCTCGCGGCTCACGCCCGGCGCCGAGGCGGCCGCGCAGACCTGGTTTCAGCTGTCGGCGCTGGTGGAACGGGTCAACGCGACCATCCGGATCGCCCGCGACCGGGCCCGCAATCTCACCATCGAACAGCCCACCGGCACCGGCCGCGACCCCGAACAACTCGAGGCCGAGGCGGACCGGGTGCAGGCCGAGGAGGCCGAACTGCTCGAGGCGGTCGAGGTGGCCACGGCGACCCTGGAGGCCGCCCGCGATCAGCTGCTCGACCGCGAACAGGCCGCCAAGGCCGCCGAACAGGCCCACCTGGCCGCGGTGCGCGCCATCGCCGATCGGCGCGAGGGTCTGGCCCGGCTGGCCGGGCAGGTCGATACGCTGCGCCACCGCGCCCAGTCGGCCGACGGCGATATCGCCCGGCTGTCGGAGGCGCTGGCCGCCGCCCGGCAGCGCGGTGATGCCGCCGAGGCCGAATTCGAGTCCGTGCAAACCGAATTGAGCGAACTCGACGCCGGTGAGGAAGGCCTCGACGCCGCCTACGAACACGCCGCCCAGGCGCTGGAACTGGCCGATGCGCGGGTGACCGAACTGCGTGAAGGCGACCGCGAGGCGGGGAAGAAGGTCGCCTCGCTGACCGCCCGCATCGAGGCGCTGACCATGGGATTGGCCCGCAAGGACGGCGGCGCCTGGCTGCTGGACAACCGCGCCGACGGATTGCAGGGCCGGCTGTCGGGAATGGTGCGGGTACACAGCGGATTCGAGGCCGCGGTGGCCGCCGCGCTCGGTCCGCTGGCCGACGCCATCGCCGCGGACGCGCACCCCACCGCGCAGGCGGCGGTGCGGGCGCTCAAGGACGCCGACGGTGGCCGCGCGGCCGTCGTCTACGGCGGTGCGGCGCAGCCCCGCGGCGAGATCGGTGACCTGCCCGCGGGAGTGCGCCCGCTCGCGGAGGTGATCGATTCTCCGGACCCGCTGCGTGGTGCGGTCGCGGCGCTCACCGCCGGCACCGTGGTCGTCGACGATCTGGCGCAGGCGGCCGAAATCCTTTCCAGCCGACCGGAATTGCGGGTGGTGACCCGCGACGGCGATCTGAGCGGTTCCGGCTGGGTGCTCGGCGGTTCGGACCGGGCGCCGAGCCAGATCGAGGTGCAGGCCGATATCGATGCCGCCGCCGCCGAACTGGTGTCGTGGCAGCGGCAGGCCGAGGAGGTCGAGGCCGCGCTGTCGGGTGCGCTCGCCGAGCAGAACGATCGCAAACAGGCAGTCGACCAGGCATTGCTGGCATTGCACGAATCCGATCAGGCGCTGGTCGCGATCTACGACCGGCTGGGCCGCCTCGGTGCCACAGCGCGCAGCGCGCACTCCGAATACGAGCGGCTGCTGACCCAGCGCGCCGAGGCCGAATCCGCGCGCGACGAGAACCTGACGGCCCTGGCCGAACTCGAGGGCCGGCTGCGTCATGCCGAATCCGAGCAGTCCGATCTGGATTCCGATGCCGACGCGGGCACCGACACCGCCGGGCAGGAGCGCGAAGAGGCCGCCGCGGCGCTGGCCGAGGCCCGTGCCATGGAGGTGGAGGCCCGGCTGTCGGTGCGCACCGCCGAGGAGCGGGCGGAATCGGTCCGGGGCAAAGCGGATTCGCTGCGCCGCGCGGCGCGCGCCGAACGCGAGACCCGCGCCCGGGCCGAACGGGCCCAGGCCGCCCGCCGCCGTGCCGCCGAGGTGGCGGCGGTGGTCGCCGAATCGGCCGAGCGGATCGCCGCCGAACTGGAAACCGTGGTGGGGGAGGCGGCCGCGCGGCGCGACGACCTGGTCCGCCGGCGAACCGAATGCGCCGGCCAGGTGGATCAGATCAAGGAACGGGTGCGCGCGCTGAGCACGCAACTCACACAGCTGACCGACGCCGTGCATCGCGACGAGGTCGCGCGGGCCCAATCCGCGCTGCGCATAGAGCAATTGGAAACCACCATCGCCGAGCAGTTCGGCATCGCGCTCGACGAACTCGTCGCCGAATACGGTCCGCACGTGCCGATGCCGCCGACCGCCCTGGAGATGCAGGAGTACGAGCAGGCCCGCGAGCGCGGCGACCAGGTGAGCCCACCGCAGGAAATGCCCTACGACCGCGCCACCCAGGAGCGCCGCGTCAAACGCGCCGAGAAGGATCTCGCCACCCTGGGCAAGGTCAATCCCCTGGCGCTGGAGGAATTCGCGGCCCTGGAGGAGCGCTACAACTTCCTGTCCACCCAACTCGAGGACGTCAAGAAGGCCCGCCAGGATCTCCTCGATGTGGTGGCCGAGGTCGACGCCCGCATTCTGCAGGTGTTCACCGAGGCCTACGAGGACGTGGAACGCGAATTCGTGCAGGTGTTCGGCCGCCTGTTCCCCGGCGGCGAGGGACGGCTGCTGCTGACCGACCCCAGCGATATGCTCACCACCGGTATCGAGGTGGAGGCGCGGCCGCCGGGTAAGAAGGTGAAGCGGCTGTCGCTGCTGTCCGGTGGTGAGAAATCCCTTGCCGCCGTGGCGTTTCTGGTGTCGATCTTCCGGGCCCGCCCCTCCCCGTTCTACGTGATGGACGAGGTCGAGGCGGCCCTGGACGACACCAACCTGCGCCGCCTGATCGGGCTGTTCGAGCAGTTGCGGGAGAAGTCGCAGCTGATCGTCATCACCCACCAGAAGCCGACCATGGAGATCGCCGACGCGCTGTACGGCGTCAGCATGCGCGGCGACGGCATCACCCAGGTCATCTCGCAGCGACTGCGCGGGGAGAATCTGGTGGGCGCGACGACCTAGTCGCCCGCCGCGAACTGGGACTTCAGAACCGCGGCGCCGGTGGTGGCCAGCCAGGTCTCCAGGCTCTGCAGGCCGGGATGGAACGAGCGGGTCTGCTCGATATCGGCATGCCAGCCGTGGCCCTGATGGCTCAGGCGCCAGGTATTGCCGATCTGTTCACCCAGTGCGTCGGCCTCCGCCTCGGTGATTTCGCGATACCGCACCGGATATCCGGTCGCGCGTGAGATCAGCTCGACGGCGGCGACGGGGGTCACGGCGTCGCCGGCGAGTTCGAGTGTCTGCCCGGAGAACCGTTCGGGATCGGCGAACGCCAGCGCGGCCACCGCGGCGATATCGTCGACCGCGATCATCTGTGCCGGTCGATCGGCCGGAAACAGGTGGACGTTCACGCCGTCGACGAAGCCGTCGAGCGGCATACCCTGCGCCAGATAGTTCTCCATGAACCGGACCGGACGCAGCACGGTGTAGCGCATGCCGCTGTCGGCCAGCGCCTGCTCGATCTGCCGCTTTCCGGTACTGCCCCAGGAGATTTCTTTGTCGAACGACGCCACACCGGTGAAGACGACGTGGTCGGTTCCGGCGTTGCGGGCGGCCTCGATCACGGCGGCACCGCGGATCGTCTCCAGGTCGACATCCCAGCCGTCGGGCCCGAAGGCCGCGGGTGGAACGAGGAAGACGCCTCGTGTCCCGGCTACCGCCGCGGTCAGGGTGGCCGGGGCGTCGAAGTCGCCGACGGCCACTTCCGCGCCGAGGGCGGCGAGTTCGCGCGCCGCCTCGGCGGCGGGATCACGGACCAGGATGCGGACCGGGACGTTGTCGGCGAGCAGCGCGCGGGCCGTGGCGCCGCCCTGCTTGCCGGTCGCGCCGGTGACGAGAACGAGGTTGTTCTGCACGGTCATTTCGGAGGAGCCCTTTCGGTAGAATCGGGTCGGTCGACCCGTATTCGCACGATAGGAGCAGCGTTGTCGTCTCCGCTATTCGCCGACGCGGGGTTTCGTTACGGGGTGCGCGAACCGGCGCCCGCAGCGCCGGGCACCCGAATCGACGCGCGCCGCAACCGGGCTCGTGTCCTCGCCGCCGCCCAGCGGGCCTTCGCCGAATCCGGAACGTCGGTGTCGCTGGCCGAGATCGCCCGCCGAGCCGGTGTGGGGGCCGGCACCGTGCATCGCCACTTCCCGACCAAGACCGACCTGCTCGAGGCCGTGCTGCAGCAACGGATCGACCAGCTCACCGCGCGTGCGTTGATGCTGCGCGACGATCCGGACCCCGCCGCGGCCTTCCTGGCATTCTGCGCGGAGGTCGTCACGCGCACGCCCGGGAACAAGGCGATGTGCGACCTGCTCGACGCCGACGACGGCTGGCCACGGATGCTGCTCCGGGATGCGGGCGAGCGATTTCACCTCGCCCTCGGGCAGCTGCTGGAGGCGGCGCGGCGTGCGGGCGGGGTACGTGCCGATCTGACCCTGACCGACGTGCTGGCGATCTTCGCCGGTTGCGTTGCCATGCAGCGAGTTTCGACTGCCCGCGACGAACTGTCCCGCCCCGCCGCCATGCTGCTGGCGGCGATGCGAGCCGACTCGGCCGTAACGAAACCGGCGAACTTTTCTCTCGGCCGTAACGAAATGACGGTGACCGGCGGGAATCGTGACAGCGGGAGTTGCCCGATCTGCGGGGCGCACGTGGCGCATGCGGAGACCGGACGGCCCGCACGGTACTGCTCGTCCGCCTGCAGGCAGAAGGCTCACCGGCTGCGTCGTGCCGCGAGTGCGGCGGGAAGGAATCCGGTCGGCATCGAGTGATCCACGGCGCCATGGATGCAGACCGATTCAGCGCGACGCCGGCCGCAGCCCGTCGAACACGATGGCGAGCACCCGCTCCACCGCCGCCGGATAGGACTCCCCGGGCTGGGCGTAGACCTGCACGGTCATCAGGAGACCGACCTCGGTGAGGCCGACATCGGTGCGCAGGTCGCCGTCTCGCTGGGCTCGCCGGATCAATTCGCCGATCCGGTCCAGAACTCCCGCGCGCACCGCGCCGATCCGCGGGTCGGTGCGGACCATCGCGTGCACGGCCGGTTCGATGGCCGCCGCCAGCGCACCCAGGCGCAGCAGTGCGCACTCGCGCAGGAACCGGCACAACCCGTCCCACGCCGTCGCTTCCTCCGCGCCCGCCGCTTCGGCCATGCGGGCGAGGCGGTTCAGGTGTGCCTGTGCGGTGGCGACCACCAGGGCGTCGCGGTCGGGAAACCGGCGATACAGCGTGCCGACTCCGACCCCGGCGCGATCGGCGATCAGCTTCATCGGGACATCGGTGCCGCGTTCGGCGAAGACGTCCAAGGCGGCGAGCAGGATGTGATCGCGATTGCTGCGCGCGTCCGCGCGCAGGGAATCCGGGTCGATCGGCTCCGAAACCATCGGCGGCTCCCGTCGTGCTCGACAAGTGGACGAATTACGTCCGCTTAAACTACCATCGACCTAAGCGGACGAAAATCGTCCACTTGAGAAAGGTGGCGACATGGTCGACGTACTCGTTTCCGGCGCGGGGATCGCGGGATCGACGCTGGCCTACTGGCTGAGCCGGCACGGATTCGGGGTGACCGTGGTCGAGCGGGCCGCCGAGCTGCGCTCCAGCGGCAACCCGGTCGACGTGCGCGGGCCGGCGCTCGAAGTGGTGAGCGCCATGGGTGTGCTGCCCGAATTGCATGCTGCCGCAACGGCCGTGGATCGCGTGCGGTTCGTCGACGCGCGGGGCCGTGGGCGCGCCTCGATGCGCGTCGGCGATCGAGAGTGCGGTGAGGTGGAGCTCGCTCGCGCCGATCTCGCCACCATTCTCGCCGGGGCCTCGCGCGACCGCGTCGAGATGCGCTGGGGTGACGGTATTTCCGAGATCGAGCAGTCCGCGACAGGAGTCACCGTCGGCTTCGAGTCGGGGAAGCGGGCGCACTACGACTACGTGCTCGGCGCCGACGGCCTGCATTCGGCGGTGCGCCGGCTGACCTTCGGCGACGACCGGGAATTCGTGCGGCATATGGGGATCTACATCGCCACCGTGCCCCTCGCGCGGGCCGCGGGCGCCGCGGACGAGGTGGTCATGTACAACTCGCCGGGGCGGTCGGTATCGGTCCATCCCGCCGGTGGCCGCCCGATCGCGGCTTTCATGTTCCGGCGCGCTCCGGTGGCCGGTCTGGATCACCGCGACAGCGAGGCGCAGCGTCGGTTGCTGGTCGCGGAATTCGCCGGGCGGATGGGACCGTTCGAGGATGTGCTGGAGGAGGTGCGCGCCGGGGGTGAGCTCTACTTCGACGCCGTCAGCAAGGTGTCGCTTCCGCGCTGGTCGCGGGGCCGGGTCGCCGTCGTGGGAGACGCCGCCTCATGCCTGTCGCTGTTCGGCGACGGATCGAGCCTGGCCATCGCGGGCGCACACACCCTGGCCGAGGAGCTGGCGCGGGCGCCGCACGACCCGGCTACGGCGTGGGAACGCTACGAGCGGCGGCATCGCGATCGGATCGGCGCATCACATCGAGGGGTTCGATTCGCCTCGGCGCTGATGGTGCCCGGGTCGCGTCCGGCCATCGGGCTGCGCAATACCGCGGTCCGCCTGTTCGCGGCTGCGTGACGCTCGCCCGATCGCCGATCCGGCGAGCGACTACAAAAGGTCGCTCACGTCGTCGGGGACGTCGACGGCGTATTTGCGCAGGGTTTCCATCGGCACGACCTCGAGTGCGTTCTCGTGGGTCGCGGCCAGGACGACCGGCGCGGCCACCCCGTCCTCGTGGGCGTGCAGCCACCGCACCGCGACCACACACCAGCGGTCGCCGGGTTGCAGTCCGGGGAAATTGTTCTCCGGGCGTGGGGTCAGCAGATCGTTGCCGATCGATTTCTGATGCTCCAGGAACTCCTGGGTCACAACAGTGCAGACGGTGTGGCTACCCAGATCCTCGGGGCCGGTGCTGCAGCAGCCGTCCCGGTAGAAGCCGGTGAGAGGATCGGTGCCACACTCCTCCAGCGGTCCCCCAAGCACATTTCGATCGGTCACGAGCCGATCCTATTGTCTCTGTGTCGGATTCGCCGCGCCTTGGGCGGTTGATATCGGGACGGTTGCCGGTGAGGCGTGGCCGGACGGCTTATCGTCCGACGTCGTCGGCGTGTCGGACGTCCTCGGACAGTTGAGCGGATAGTGGCGAATCGCCCGTACCGTCGCGGGCGCAACACCCGCCTGCCGCCACGCAGGCGCGTTCGCGGGTTCTGACAGGATGGGAACCGTGACTGCGCAAGCCTGGATTCTGATCGCCGCGATCGTCGCCGTACTACTGGTGGCGTTCGTTGCCGGATTCGTCCTGTACAAGCGCCGCCGAGTGAGCATCACCCCGGCGGAGGAGCAGGACAAGCAGCTGACCGACCGATCGGGCGGGTACACCGCAGCCGGTGGCTTCAACTTCAGTCAGGGCGGTGCGGGCTCCGGCACGCTGACCCCACCGCGCCCCGAACCGGTCCCGATCGAACGCACCGACGACGAGGGTCAGCCGCACGTCGGCGACGACGCCGCCATCCCGCGCGACTCGGTGCGCCGGACCATCACCGACGTGCGGTTGCCGGAACCGGAAACCCTCGCCGACCGCCCGGCGGACGGGGCGAGCGCGACCGCGCCGACCGTCGAACCGGAAACGACGGAAACCCCCGGCGACGGTGTGGCCGCGCCGGAAGCCCCGGAAGCCCCGGCCGAGGCCCCCGCCGCGCCGCCCTCGACCGACGGCGCCACCGCGGTCACGCCCGCCCCCGCCGAGACACCCGAATCCGCGCCGGTGGATTCGGCTCCGACCACGGCGCCGAGCGCCCCGACCGCACCTACTCCCACCGCACCGACTCCGACAGCGCCGACCCCCACCGCACCGGCGCCCCAGCCCACCGCGGTGGAGGAGATCGAACCCACCGCCGGCCGCCTGACCCGCCTGCGCGGGCGGCTCTCGCGGTCGCAGAACGCGGTCGGCAAGAGCCTGCTCGGCCTGCTCGGCGGCGGCGACCTCGATGAGGACTCGTGGGAAGAGATCGAGGACACCCTGGTCATGGCCGACCTCGGCACCTCGGTCACGACGACCGTGGTCGAGCGGCTGCGCGAGGAATTGGCCGCGCGCAGCGTGCGCACCGCCGAGCAGGCGCGGCAGGTCCTGCGGGATGTGCTGATCGAGGCCCTGCGCCCGGACCTGGATCGTGCGATCCGGGCGCTGCCGCATGCCGACCACCCGTCGATCCTGCTGGTCGTCGGCGTGAACGGCACCGGTAAGACCACCACGACCGGCAAACTGGCGCGCGTCCTGGTCGCCGACGGCCGACGCGTACTGCTCGGCGCCGCCGACACCTTCCGCGCCGCCGCCGCCGACCAGCTGCAGACCTGGGGCGAGCGGGTCGGCGCCGATACGGTCCGCGGCCGCGAGGGCGCCGATCCGGCATCGGTCGCCTTCGACGCGGTCAGCACCGGCATCGAGGAGGGTGTCGACGCGGTCCTCGTCGACACCGCCGGCCGCCTGCACACCAAGACCGGTCTGATGGACGAGCTGGGCAAGGTCAAGCGCGTGGTGGAGAAGAAGGCCGCCGTCGACGAGGTTCTGCTCGTACTCGACGCGACCGTCGGGCAGAACGGGCTCACCCAGGCCCGCGTCTTCGCCGAGGTCGTCGACATCACCGGCGTGGTACTCACCAAACTCGACGGCACCGCCAAGGGCGGCATCGTCTTCCAGGTGCAGCACGAGCTCGGCGTGCCGGTGAAACTGGTCGGCCTCGGCGAGGGCGCCGACGATCTGGCCCCCTTCGAACCGTCCGCATTCGTCGACGCCCTCCTCGGGTAGCGGCGAGCAACGAAAACGGCAGTTCCTCCTCATTTCGACACGGTCCTCACAGTGCGCCGACATGCGCTGTGTGCGCGCTGAAACCTGGTAGCAACACAGCAAGCGGATCCGTTCACGCATGCGAAACATCGCGGCGGCACGGATGAAACACCAGATCGCGACCCTTCTGTGCAGGCTCGTTTGCCGCAGTTTCGGCCGGGCCCGAGATGAGGAGGAACAAGGTGGCGTATCCCTTGCTCGGTGTGCCCGACACCGGCGACACCGCGTGGATGCTGGCGAGCTCCGCGCTCGTTTTGTTGATGACCCCAGGGCTGGCGTTCTTCTACGGCGGTATGGTCCGCTCGAAGAACGTGCTCAACATGATCATGATGAGCATCAGCGCGATGGGCATCGTCGGCGTGCTGTGGTCGCTCTATGGCTTTTCCGAGGCATTCGGTGACAACAAATTCGGCGTGATCGGCAACCCTGCCCAGTTCTTCGGGCTCAAGGGCTTGATCGGCACCAATGCCGTCAAGGCCAGCCCGGCCGACCCGTCCACCGGCGCGTCGGCGGTGGATCAGGTGAACATCCCGCTGGCCGGCACCATCCCGATGACGGTGTTCGTGGCGTTCCAGCTGATGTTCGCCATCATCACCGTGGCTCTGATCTCGGGTGCGGTCGCCGACCGCATGAAGTTCCGCGCATGGGTGGTCTTCGCGATCGCGTGGTCGACCATCGTCTACTTCCCGGTCGCGCACTGGGTGTTCGACTTCGACGTCAAGGACGCCGCGGGCAACATCGTCCACCACGGCGGCTGGATCGCGAACAAGCTGCAGGCCATCGACTTCGCCGGTGGTACCGCGGTGCACATCAACGCCGGTGCCGCGGGCCTGGCGCTGTGCCTGGTGCTCGGCAAGCGCAAGGGCTGGCCGAAGACGCCGATGCGCCCGCACAACCTGCCCTTCGTCATGCTCGGCGCCGGTCTGCTGTGGTTCGGCTGGTTCGGCTTCAACGCCGGTTCCTCGGTGAGCTCCAACGGCCTGGCCGGCTCCACCTTCCTGACCACCACCTTCGCCACCTGCGCCGCGATGATCGGCTGGCTGGTCGTGGAGAAGTTCCGCGACGGCAAGCCCACCAGCCTCGGCGCCGCCTCGGGCATCGTCGCCGGCCTGGTCGCGATCACGCCGTCCTGCTCGTCGGTGAACGTACTGGGCGCGCTGGTGATCGGCGCGGTGGCCGGTGTGCTGTGCGCGCTGGCGGTCGGGCTGAAGTTCAAGCTCGGTTTCGACGACTCGCTCGACGTGGTCGGCGTGCACCTGGTCGGCGGTGTGGTCGGTACGCTGCTGATCGGTCTGTTCCTCACCCCGGAATCGGGTGCGGGCGCCGGCGGTGCGAAGGGCTTGTTCTACGGCGGCGGTTTCGATCAGCTCGGCAAGCAGGCCGTCGGTGCCTTCACCGTGCTGGCGTTCTCCTTCGTCGTCTCGCTGATTCTGGGTCTGATCATCAAGTACACGATCGGCATTCGTGCTTCCGAGGAAGACGAGTTCAAGGGTATGGACGAGTCGGAGCACGCGGAGACGTCATACGATTTCGCTGCTGTGGGTGGCACGGCACGTACCGCCGTCAAGGAGGCATGACGCAATGAAACTGATCACTGCAATCGTCAAACCGTTCACACTCGAGGACGTCAAGTCCGGGCTCGAGCAGGCCGGTGTGCTGGGAATGACGGTCAGCGAAGTCCAGGGGTACGGCCGCCAGAAGGGGCACACCGAGGTTTACCGCGGCGCGGAGTACTCGGTCGATTTCGTGCCGAAGGTACGGGTCGAGGTCGTCGTGGACGACGCCTCGGTCGAAAAGGTTGTCGAGGTGATCGTCGAGGCCGCGCGCACCGGCAAGATCGGTGACGGCAAGGTCTGGGTGACCCCGGTCGAATCGGTGATCCGGGTCCGAACCGGTGAACGCGGTGCCGACGCACTATAGGAGATGAAGGATTCGGGCAGCCCCGCTCCTGGCACCGGCCGGGGACGGGGCTGCCCGCATGAACGGGTGGTGGTTGCGGGTATGAGTGCAGACGAATTGTCCCAGGGCGCCAAGGAACTGGTGGCCGCCCGAGATCAACTGCTCGACGGTGGTGATCCCCGGCGCCCGCGGCTGAGCGCCGAGGCGCTGCGGCAGGCGCTGGTCGACCTGCACGAGCTGTGGTTGACCACCAAGGGCGCGGAGCTGGGCATCACCGCCGACAGCGGGCTGGCCGTGGTGGCGGTCGGAGGACTGGGCCGGCGCGAGATGCTGCCGTATTCCGATCTGGATCTGATGTTGCTGCACGACGATGTCGATCCCGGGCGGGTAGCCGAGGTGGCCGATCGGCTCTGGTATCCGTTGTGGGACGCCCACATCAAGCTGGATCACAGCGTGCGGACCGTGCCGCAGGCGCTGCGGGTGGCCGCCGACGATCTCACCGCCGCGCTGGGCATGCTCGATGCCCGCCACATCGTCGGCGACGCGGAGCTGAGCAATCTGCTCATCGGGGGCGTGCGCCGCGAATGGCGTACCGGAATCCGTTCCCGCTTCGGCGAATTGGTGGAACAGGCGCAGGCGCGGTGGAAGCGCAACGGCGAGATCGCGCATCGCGCCGAACCCGACCTCAAGAGCGGTCGCGGTGGGCTGCGCGATATCCAGCTGCTCGACGCGCTGGCCATCGCCCAGCTGACCGACGCCATGCCCGGCCTGGGCCCCGACGTTCCCGGCGGCGGTCTCGAGGCCGCCCACCGCCGGCTTCTCGATGTGCGGACCGAATTGCATCGGGTGGCCGGGCGTTCCCGCGATCAGCTGCGCGCCCAGGACGCGGACGAGATCGGCGCCGCGCTGCGCATCGGCGATCGATTCGATCTGGCGCGCACGCTCAGCGATGCGGCGCGCACGGTCGTCTACTCGGTCGACGTCGGCCTGCGCACCGCCGGCAACGCGCTGCCGCGCCGCGGCCTGGCCCGGCTGCGGCGTCTGCCCGTTCGCCGACCGCTCGACGAGGGCGTGGTCGAACACGCGGGCGAGGTGGTGCTGGCCCGCGACGCACGGCCGCAGCGCGATCCCGGCCTGATCCTGCGGGTCGCCGCCGCCTCGGCGCGCACCGGTCTGCCGATGTCGGCGACCACCCTCAACCGCCTGTCCGAAGACGCTCCCGAACTGCGCGAGCCGTGGCCGCGCGAGGCGCTCAACGATCTGCTGGTGCTGCTCGGCGCCGGCCGCAACACCATCGACGCGGTGGAGGCCCTGGATCGAACGGGCTTATGGGGCAGGCTATTTCCGGAATGGGGAGCGGTGCGCGACCTGCCGCCCCGCGATGCCGTGCACACCTGGACCGTCGACCGCCACCTGGTCGAAACCGTCGCCTACGCCAGTGCGCTGAGCACCCGGGTCGCCCGGCCGGATCTGCTGCTGCTCGGAGCGTTGCTGCACGATATCGGCAAGGGCCGCACCGAGGATCACAGCGTGGTGGGTGCCGAACTGGCCGACCGGATCGGTCATCGGCTGGGTCTGTGGCCCGACGATGTGCGCAGCCTGGCGACGATCGTGCGGCATCACCTGCTGCTGCCCGAAACAGCGACCCGGCGCGATCTCGACGATCCGGCGACCGCCGCCCGTGTGGTCGACGCATTGGACGGTGACCGGCAGCTGCTGGATCTGCTGCACACCCTCGCCGAGGCCGATTCGCTGGCGACCGGTCCGGGTGTGTGGGGGGAGTGGAAAGCGTCCTTGATCGGGGAACTCGTGCGCCGCGGCCACGCCGCGATGGCGGGAGAGCCCGCACCGCAACGGGTTTCGCCCACGCCGACGGTGGTCGACGCGGCTGTCATGGACAAGGTCGCGGCCGGTGGCGTGCACGTGGAATTGGCGCCCGGCGACGGGCGCTACATCCATACCGTCACGGTCGTGGCTCCCGATACTCCGGGTCTGCTCTCGGAGGCGGCCGGGGTGCTCGCCCTGCACTCCCTGCGGGTGCTCTCCGCGACGTTGACGGCTTCCGGAGACACCGCGATCGACACCTTCGTGGTGACCCCGACTTTCGGCAATCCGCCCGACGCCGGCCTGGTGCGCCAGGAGCTGATCCGCGCGATCAACGGCGATCTGAAGCTGTCCTCCGTGCTGGCGGACAAGGAGCGCGAGGCGGCGGCTCGGACCAGCCGATACGCGCAGGCTCAGCCGAAGGTGATCTGGACCGAGGTCGACCGGCCCGGCGAGGTGGTGCTCGAATTGCGCGCCGAGGACCGCATCGGCCTGCTCAGCCGGTTGGCCGCGGCGCTGGCCGCCCAGGGCGCGGATGTGCGGTGGGCGAAAGCGGACACGATGGGCTCGGTGGTGGTCGACTCGTTCGGCCTCGGACTGGGCGAGGACGACACTCCGCAGCGGCGCCGTGCCATCGAGGCGGCGCTGCTGGGGGTCGTCCCGCATCAGGAGCCGAAGAAACCGAGCGAAACGGACACCGGCGCCGATGGCGGTTAGGTTTACCGACCTCCCGCCGGTTATCGGGCCAACCTGGTCGTTTGGTCCGCAGTGAGGTAACCAGATCGTTGCGGCAACCTCTGCTGGATGTGATGTCCGCCACTCTACGATCGGTGTAGATCGTGAAGTTGATCGTGATCGCTAGCTGTTCGAGCTGTTGCTGTACCACCTGTCCGGCGAGTTGGGTGCGTTGAGGGGAGCAGGTCGATGGCAAACGAAGTCGTGTCCTCATCCATGATCACCAGCGATTCGACCCACCACATCGCTCGCTGTGTCGGCGGCGACCATTGGGTGGTTTCCTGGCTTCCGGGCCGGACGCTGACCGGCGGTCAGGCGGTGGCGGCCATGAAGCTGGCCGGCGCGCTCGTCGACGGCACACCAGGTGACTCCGACTGGGCGACCCTGGACGCCATGGCACTGCCACTGGGGCTGACCGGCCGCGAGGCGGTCTATCTGGTGGCCTACGAACAGCACGACTTCAGCCGGGCCCCGCGGCCGCGGCACAGCGCGCTGTCTTGACCGCAGTCCCGGTGAGGGGCCTGCCGCCCGGTCGGCGGCAGGCCTTGGACTAGGGCGAATCCACCGATCGCGGAGTTGCCCGTACCCTGGTAACCCGAGTGACGTCCCTCGACGAGACCAGGAGCGCGATCGGTGTTCGAATCCCTTTCCGACCGGTTGACCGGTGCCCTGAAGGATCTGCGTGGCAAGGGGCGTCTGTCACCGGCCGATATCGACGCGACCGCGCGCGAGATCCGGCTGGCCCTGCTCGAGGCCGACGTGGCGCTGCCGGTCGTGCGGCAGTTCATCGCCCGCGTCAAGGAACGCGCCAAGGGCGCCGAGGTATCGGCCGCGCTGAACCCCGCGCAGCAGGTCGTGAAGATCGTCAACGAGGAATTGATCGGCATCCTCGGTGGCGAGACCCGGCGCCTGCAGTTCGCGAAGAACCCGCCCACGGTCGTCATGCTCGCCGGTCTGCAGGGTGCCGGTAAGACCACGCTCGCGGGCAAGCTCGCGAAATGGCTGAAGGGCCAGGGGCATACCCCCTTGCTGGTGGCTTGTGACCTGCAGCGGCCGGGCGCCGTCACCCAGCTGCAGGTGGTCGGCGAGCGGGCCGGTGTGCCGGTGTTCGCCCCGCATCCGGGGACGTCGATCGGCGGAGGCGACAACGCCCTGGGCGTCACCGCCGCCGACCCGATCCGCGTGGCCGAGGCCGGCATCGAGGAAGCCGAGCAGAAGCACTACGACATCGTGATCGTCGATACCGCGGGTCGCCTGGGTATCGACGAGGAGTTGATGCGCCAGGCCGCCGGCATCCGCGACGCGGTGCACCCGGACGAGACGCTGTTCGTCCTCGACGCGATGATCGGTCAGGACGCCGTCAGCACCGCCGAGGCCTTCCGCGACGGCGTCGGCTTCACCGGTGTCGTGCTGACCAAACTCGACGGCGACGCCCGCGGTGGCGCCGCGCTGTCGGTCCGCGAGGTCACCGGCGTACCGATCCTGTTCGCCTCCACCGGTGAGAAGCTCGAGGACTTCGACGTCTTCCACCCCGACCGCATGTCGAGCCGCATCCTCGGCATGGGCGATCTGCTCACCCTGATCGAACAGGCCGAACAGGTCTACGACCAGCAGCAGGCCGAGGAGGCCGCCCGCAAGATCGGCTCCGGCGAACTCACCCTCGAGGACTTTCTCGACCAGATGCTGGCCATCCGCAAGATGGGCCCGATCGGCAACCTGCTCGGCATGCTGCCGGGCGCCGGCCAGATGAAGGACGTGCTGGCCCAGGTCGACGACAAACAACTCGACCGGGTGCAGGCCATCATCCGCGGTATGACCCCCGCCGAGCGGGCCAATCCGAAGATCATCAACGCCTCCCGCCGCCTGCGCATCGCCAACGGCTCCGGCGTCACCGTCACCGATGTGAACCAGCTGGTCGACCGCTTCTTCGAAGCCCGCAAGATGATGGCCGCGATGGGCCGGCAGATGGGCCTGCCGGGCGCGCGCCGCAACGCCAAGGGCAAGAAGGGGAAGAAGGGCAAGAAGGGCGGACGCGGACCGACGCCGCCGAAGGGGATGCGCGGAGGATTCCCGGGGATGCCGGGTCTGCCGGGCGGAATGCCGGGGATGCCCGCGGCCGGAATGCCGGACCTGTCGAATATGCCTGCCGGACTGGACGAGTTGCCGCCGGGCCTGGAGGGATTCGATCTGTCGAAGCTGAAGTTCCCGAAGAACTGAGTTGTGTAGCGAGTGATGCGGACGGCGCCTGGTGGCGCCGTCCGCATCGTTGTTCGGGGACTCGTCGACCACGCATCTCGTGCGCACTCCGTCGCGATCGCAGCGGTAGTTTGGGGAGCGGCGGTGAGGCCGGAGCGGGCGACGTGGTCAGGAGGCGGTATGCGGATGCATCTGCGCGGGGTGGTCCTTCCCGACGACGAGGTGCGCGATCTGTGGGTTCGCGACGGGGTGATCTCGTACGAGCCGGTGCCCGATGCCGAAACCCTGTGTGACACAGGCTGGCTCGTGCCCGGCCTCGTCGACGCCCACTGTCACGTCGGCATTCGCTACGGCGGCGGGCACGAGGATCGCGCGGGCGCGATCGCGCAGGCGGAGGTGGAACGCGATGCCGGGGCGCTGCTGCTGCGCGATGCCGGATCGCCCATCGACACCCGCTTCATCGACGACCATCACGAACTGCCGAAGATCATCCGGGCCGGCCGCCACATCGCTCGCCCCAAGCGGTATATCCGCGAATTGGGCATCGAACTGGACGACGAGCGGGACCTGCCCGAGATCGTCGCCGAACAGGCCCGCTTCGGCGACGGCTGGGTCAAGATCGTCGGTGACTGGATCGATCGGTCCGCGGGTGATCTGCGGCCGCTGTGGAGCGACGCGATCCTGAAGGAGGCCATCGACGCCGCCCACCGGGAGGGCGCCCGCGTCACCGCGCACGTCTTCGGCGAGGACGCGCTGCCCGGCCTGATCAGCGCGGGCATCGACTGCCTCGAGCACGGCACCGGACTCACCGACGACACCATCGAGATGATGGCCGAACACGGCACCGCCCTGGTGCCCACCCTGGTCAATATCGACACCTTCCCCGATATCGCCGACAGCGCCGGCAAATTCCCGGTCTACGCCGCCCACATGCGCGATCTGCACCGCCGGGTCCGCGACACCGTCGCCGACGCCCACGCGGCGGGGGTGCCGATCTACACCGGCACCGACGCCGGCGGTTCGATCGTGCACGGCCGCATCGCCGACGAGATCGACGCGCTGGCCGGGGCCGGGTTGTCGCGGCACGAGGCGCTGGCGGCGGCGTCGTGGCGGGCGCGTGAATGGCTCGGCCGACCGGGTATCGAGGACGGCGCACCGGCCGATTTCGTCGTCTACCGCACCGATCCGCGGTCGAGCCGCGACGCGCTCGACGCCCCGGCATATGTCGTCCTCCGCGGGCGGGTGTACCCGGGCCGCGATCCGGTCACCGGACACCGGTAGGGGCGCCGGCGCGACGAACGGTTCGGCAACGGCGCTGGTCATCGATCTCCGCATGCTCGGCGAACGGCGGGCTCGATTCCGGGGCGATTTCTCCGGGTGCGGGCGTATCTGGCACAATGAACGACCGTCCTCGTCGACGACCGCGACCCGCTCGCGGGGCCGTGTTCGAGGACAGTGTCAGCCCGTCTCCGGTTACGTACCGCGCGGCGGTCACACACTCAACGCAAAACCGGGCCCACACCCCGTGCGGGCTGCTGAATTGCGCCGTGACCACTCAGGCTGCCCCCGGGCGGCCGCCATCGAAAGGCATCGATACAGCCATGGCTGTCAAGATCAAGCTGACCCGTCTGGGCAAGATCCGCAACCCCCAGTACCGCATCGTCGTCGCCGATGCGCGCACCCGCCGCGACGGCCGCGCCATCGAGAACGTCGGCAAGTACCACCCGAAGGAAGAGCCCTCGCTGATCGAGGTCGACTCCGAGCGCGTGCAGTACTGGCTGGGCGTCGGCGCGCAGCCGACCGAGCCGGTCAAGCGTCTGCTGGAGATCACCGGCGACTGGCAGAAGTTCAAGGGCCTGCCGGGCGCCGAGGGCACCCTGAAGGTCAAGGCCGCCAAGCCGAGCAAGCTGGACCTGTTCAACGCCGCCCTGGCCGCCGCCGACAGCGAGCCGGTCGCCGAGGCCGTCACCCCCAAGAAGAAGAAGTCCAAGGCCGCCGAGGGTGAGGCCGAGGCCGCGACCGAGGCTGCCGAGTAATGAGTGCGGTCGTCGCCGATGCCGTCGAGCACCTGGTGCGCGGTATCGTCGCCAATCCGGACGACGTGCGCGTCGATCTGATCACCAGCCGGCGGGGACGCACCGTCGAGGTCCACGTCCACCCGGACGATCTGGGCAAGGTGATCGGCCGCGGCGGTCGTACCGCGACCGCGCTGCGCACCCTGGTCGCCGGTATCGGTGGCCGGGGTATCCGGGTCGATGTGGTCGACACCGATCAGTAGATGGAACTGGTAGTCGGGCGGGTCGCCAAATCGCACGGTGTGCGCGGCGAACTCGTGGTCGAGGTACGTACCGACGAACCCGGACTCCGCTTCGCTCCCGGCGCCCGCCTGCGTGGCCGGGCGCCGAGAAGCGGGGCGGTGGACATATTCACGGTGGAGTCGGCTCGAGAGCATTCGGGTCGGCTTCTCGTCCGTCTCGAGGGTGTCGGCGATCGCACCGTCGCGGATGCGTTGCGCGGCACTCTGTTTCTCGTCGACACCGATGATCTTCCGCCGTCGGAGGATCCCGACGAGTTCTACGATCACGAACTCGAAGGACTGAGCGTGCGGCTCGCGGACGGGACCGAGATCGGCACCGTGAACGAGGTATTGCATTCGGCCGCGGGCGAATTGCTGTCGATCCGGGCCGGTGCGGGCGCCGGGGGGCGCGCCGGGCGTGAAATCCTGGTGCCCTTCGTCACCGCGATCGTGCCGACCGTGTCGCTCGCCGAGGGCGTGATCGTGATCGACCCACCCGAAGGCCTGCTGGACGAGGAGTAGTGATGGCCGCCGGAGCCGACGAACCCGCGCAGCGCTCGTCAGCTCTGCGCATCGACGTCGTCACCATCTTCCCCGAATATCTCGAGCCGCTGCGAACGGCGTTGCTGGGCAAGGCGATCGAGAAGGGCATCATCGAACTCGACGTGCACAATCTGCGGCGCTGGACCCACGATGTGCACCAGTCGGTCGACGATGCGCCCTACGGGGGCGGTCCGGGCATGGTCATGAAACCCGTCGTCTGGGGTGATGCGCTCGACGAGGTGTGCCCGGACGAGGCATTGCTCGTCGTCCCGACGCCGGCCGGTGTGCCGTTCACCCAGGAGACGGCCCAGCGCTGGTCTGCCGAATCGCATCTGGTCTTCGCCTGCGGCCGCTACGAGGGGATCGATCAGCGTGTCTTCGATGATGCCGCCCGCCGGGTCCGGGTGGAAGAGGTCAGCATCGGCGACTACGTCCTGATCGGCGGGGAGGCCGCCGTGCTCGTGATGACCGAGGCGGTGGTGCGCCTGATCCCCGGGGTACTGGGCAATCAGGCCTCCCACCAACAGGATTCGTTCTCCGACGGCCTGCTCGAAGGCCCCAGCTACACCCGGCCGGTGAGCTGGCGCGGACTCGATGTGCCCGAAATTCTGCTGTCGGGCAATCACGCGCGCATCGAGGCGTGGCGGCATGAACAATCGGTGCTGCGGACCAGGCAGCGGCGCCCGGATCTGCTGCCGCCGGAGTAACCGAAAACTCTGCGCGACAGGACTTCACCGCGCCGCGATCCGGCATCCGCGCCGCTGTCGTATCGCGTGCCGAACATTGCCGACGCGCCCGTGAAGGGGTGCGGATGTGCGGTCGCCCGGAACATCGGATTCGATCGCGGTGACGAGATCGGCGAGGCTGTGGCCAGCCAATTTTCGGCCGTTTCCGTCCCCGGCGCGCCGACACCGGGTGCGGCTGTGTGAGCACCGGCCGCTCCACCTGGTCTGCTGTCGGCGGCCGACGGTAGTGTCAGCCAGCGTGACGACAGCCTCCGAACCCGTCAGCACCGAAGCAACCACCGGCACGGAAGCCTCCGTGGGCACCGCTCCGGCCGATGCCCCCGCCACCGGCAAGGTCCGCCTGGCCAGTGTCGGCAGGCGGATCGCCGAGGAGCTCTCGGTCCGTGACGAACAGGTCCGTGCCGCCGTAGAGCTGCTCGACGGCGGGTCGACCGTGCCGTTCATCGCCCGGTACCGCAAGGAGGTGACGGGCGGGCTCGACGACGCGCAGCTGCGGCAACTGGAGGAGCGGCTGCACTACCTGCGCGAACTCGACGAGCGCCGGAACTCGATCCTGGAATCCATTCGCGGGCAGGGCAAATTGGATGCCGCGCTGGAACAGCAGATCATGCTCGCGGAGACCAAGGCCCGCCTCGAGGACATCTACCTGCCGTACAAGCCCAAGCGGCGCACCAAGGCGCAGATCGCCCGCGAAGCCGGGCACGAACCGGTCGCGGACGCCCTCATCGGCGACCCCGCCACCGATCCGGCCGGCTACACCGCCGAACAGCTCGACGGCGCCCGCGCGATTCTGGTGGAGCGATTCGCCGAAGACGCCGACCTCGTCGGTGAACTGCGCGAATTGATGTGGGAGCGCGGACAGGTCACCTCGCGGGTCCGGACCGGTAAGGAAGAGGCCGGGGCCAAATTCGCCGACTACTTCGAATTCAGCGAGCCCTTCGCCAAACTGCCCTCGCACCGCATCCTCGCGCTGCTGCGCGGCGAGAAGGAAGATGTGCTGAGCCTGTCGCTCGAACCCGACACCGAGGAACCGGAGCCGGGGCAGCGCACCATCTACGAGGGCCGCATAGCGCACAAGTTCGGCATCGCCGACCAGGGGCGCCCGGCCGACACCTGGCTGCTGGACACGGTGCGCTGGGCGTGGCGGACCAAGCTGCAGGTCAGCCTCGGCATCGATATCCGGATGCGGTTGCGGCAGTCCGCGGAGAAGGACGCCGTCGACATCTTCGCCGCCAACCTGCGTGACCTGCTGCTCGCCGCACCGGCCGGCACCCGCACGACCATGGGCCTGGATCCGGGCTACCGCACCGGCGTGAAGGTGGCCGTGGTGGACGGCACCGGCAAGGTGGTGGCCACCGAGACGATCTACCCGCACAAGCCGCAGGGCCAGACGGAGAAGTCGCTCGCGGTGCTCGGGGCGCTGGTGGCGCGATTCGACGTGGAGCTCATCGCGATCGGCAACGGCACCGCTTCCCGGGAGACCGACGCCCTTGCCGCGGAACTGATTTCGCGGATCGGTGCGACGCCCGGCGCGCGGAAGCCGACCAAGATCGTGGTGTCGGAAGCGGGCGCCTCGGTGTATTCCGCCTCCGCGTACGCCTCGCAGGAGCTGCCGGAACTGGACGTCTCACTGCGGGGCGCGGTCTCGATCGCGCGCCGGCTGCAGGATCCGCTGGCCGAACTGGTGAAGATCGAGCCGAAGTCCATCGGCGTCGGCCAGTACCAGCACGACGTCTCCGAGACGCTGCTGGCCCGGTCGCTGGGCGCGGTGGTCGAGGATGCGGTGAACGCGGTCGGTGTCGACGTCAACACCGCCTCGGTGCCGCTGCTGTCCCGCGTCTCCGGTATCGCGTCCTCGGTCGCGGAATCGATTGTGGCGCATCGCGATCAGAACGGGCCCTTCCGCAGTCGCACCGCGCTGCTGGGAGTTCCGCGGCTGGGCCCCAAGGCGTTCGAACAGTGCGCGGGCTTCCTGCGCATCCGCGGCGGCGACGATCCGCTGGACTCCTCGGCCGTGCACCCCGAGGCCTATCCGGTGGTGCGCCGGATGCTGGAGGCGACCGGACGCGACGTACCCGGCCTGATCGGCAACACCTCCGCCCTGCGGGCACTGCGGCCGAGCGAATTCACCGACGAGAAATTCGGTGTGCCGACCGTCACCGACATCATCGCCGAACTCGAGAAGCCCGGCCGTGACCCGCGCCCGGAATTCAAGACCGCCGAATTCGCCGCCGGGGTGGAGAAGGTCGCCGACCTCGAACCCGGCATGGTGCTCGAAGGTGTGGTGACGAACGTGGCCGCCTTCGGCGCCTTTGTCGATGTGGGCGTCCATCAGGACGGACTCGTCCACGTCTCGGCGATGTCGCATTCGTTCGTCCGCGATCCCCGTGAGATCGTGAAGTCCGGTGACGTGGTGAAGGTGAAGGTGCTGGAGGTCGACGTCGCCCGCCAGCGCATCGGCCTGAGCCTGCGCCTGGACGACGAGCCCGGCGCCGGCAAGCCCGAGAAGGGCGGCGCGGGCCAGCGCGGCGGGCAGAACCGTGGTGGTCAGCCGCGCGGCGGCCAGGGCAATCAGGGCCGCGGCGGCCAGGATCGTGGCGGTCAGGATCGTGGCGGTCAGGATCGCGGTGGACAGAACCGTGGCGGCGGCCAGAACAAGGGGCAGGGCCGAAATCAGCAGCGTCGCAGCGCGCCCGAGCCGTCGGGCGCGATGGCGGATGCGCTGCGCCGCGCCGGTTTCGGGCGGTAGGACCTCCGCGGCCGCCGCATGCGGGTTTGTCCCGACCGCGGCGGCCGGGTACGGGACAATGGAGTCGCGGGGTTCGATCTCGGTCATCGGCCCCGCGGGGCATCACTACCCCGACCCCGGTTCCGAGTGAGGGGACGACGGCTGTGCGGCGCTGGTTCGACGACGCGATTCTCGCGGAGGGACGCCTGCCGTTGCTGTGCTTCCTGCTCGGCTTCATCGTCGGATTCCTGCTGATCCGGCTCAGTGTGCGGATGATTCGCAAGCAGGTGCGCTGGTGGCCCGGCAACCTGCGCGCCGGCAACGTGCACATCCACCACATGGTGTTCGGGGTGGTGCTGGTGCTGACATCGGGACTGGGCATGGTCGCTACCTACAACAGTGGGGTCGGCACCATCTCCGCCCTCGCCTCGACGTTCGGTGTCGGTGCGGCGCTGGTGCTCGACGAATTCGCGCTGATCTATTACCTGCGCGACGTGTACTGGGAGGAGCAGGGGCGCACATCGGTCGATGCGGTGTTCGTCGCGGTGGCCGTCACGGGGTTGCTGTTGCTCGGCTTCCATCCGCTGTGGTTGCTGGACGTCAACGACATCCGGCACGACGGCAGCGTCGCGGGACGCAGCTTCCTCGGCATGTTCGCGCTGGTGAATCTGGTCCTGGCCGCGATCGTCATCGCCAAAGGCAAGATCTGGACCGGATTGTTCGGCATGTTCTTCTTGCCGTTGCTGGTCGTGGGCGCCCTGCGGCTGAGCCGGCCGGGCGCGCCGTGGGCGCGCTGGCGCTACGGCGAACGCCGCCGCCTGATGTACCGGGCAGTCGTGCGCGAACGCCGGTACCGGCGCCCCGTGATCCGGGCCAAGATCTTCGTGCAGGATCTGGTCGCCGGGAAGCCCGATGTCGCCCACGTCCGCAGCGCCGCCGAGGAAGAGTTGGCGCGGACCGTGGTCCCCGCTCCGCCCGCCCATCTGCGGACCAGGGCCATGCGGGCCTCGATGCACGACGGGCCGGTCCGGGCGAGCTCTGCCGACACGTCGCCACCTGCGGATACGCCGCGACCGGCCGATGCGGACGGCCTGACCGCGGCCCACCCCCGGCATTCCGGGCAGTGACGCCCGGACCGCGCGGACTTCGGGGGCGATTTTTCGTGCAGCGGCCTGATCTGGCACAATGCTCAGGTTGCTCTGGGCGAATTCGGCCCGGCGCACCGCCCACTATCCGGAGCACGAACCGGCCGAGCAGTTGCCGCCAGGTTCCTCTGTTCACGCGAACTTCCAAAGGACGGAAATGAACACCCTCGACTTCGTCGACGAAAAGTCGCTGCGCACCGACATCCCGGACTTCCGCCCGGGTGACACGGTGAACGTGCACGTGAAGGTTATCGAAGGTAACAAGGAGCGCATCCAGGTCTTCAAGGGTGCGGTCATCCGCCGCCAGGGCGGCGGCATCCGCGAGACCTTCACCGTGCGCAAGGTGTCGTTCGGCGTTGGTGTCGAGCGCACCTTCCCGGTACACAGCCCCAACATCGACCACATCGATGTGGTGACCCGCGGTGACGTCCGCCGGGCCAAGCTGTACTACCTGCGCGATCTGCGTGGCAAGGCCGCCAAGATCAAGGAGAAGCGCTGAACATCAGGGCTCTGCCCGTTCACGTCGACCCCCGGTCCTCGCGACCGGGGGTTTTCCTTTTCCGGCCGGGATGTGCCCGAGATGCCGCCTTCCCGGCACGCAGGGGTGCGCCGGAGCGACGACGAACATGGCTGCGGGATAACCTGTTCGGCGTGGCAGACGAAAGCGAGTCGGTGGCGGTGCCCGGAGCCGATGACAACCGTGCCGGTAGCGAACGCAAAGGCGAGTCCGCATCGCGCAGCCGGCGGGGCAGGCGCAAGCGCAAGCAGCGGCCCTTCTGGCAGGAACTGCCGATCCTGATCGTCATCGCCGCCGTGATCGCGGCGCTGGTGGTGAATTTCATCGGCCGGCCCTATGTGATCCCGTCACAGTCGATGGAACCGACCCTGCACGGCTGTGCCGGCTGCACGGGCGACCGGATCTACGTCGAGAAGCTGAGCTACGACTTCGGGGATCCCCAGCCCGGCGACGTCGTGGTCTTCGTCGGACCGAGCGGCTCCTGGAACAAGTCCTACCACTCCAACCGCTCCGGCAATGTCGCCGTGCGCGGCGTGCAGAACTTCTTCTCATTCTTCGGATTGGTGCCGCCGGATGAGAACGACCTGGTCAAGCGCGTGATCGCAACCGGCGGTCAAACCGTGCAGTGCTGCGATGCGCAGGGCCGGGTGATGGTCGACGGCAAACCGCTCGACGAGCCCTACGCGCACTACATCTACCCCTATCAGCCGGGGCTGGCCTATGCGACCAAGGTGGCCGGCGGGCTGTCGATCGACCCGCGCGGTCGCGAATTCGGCCCGGTCAAGGTGCCCGACGGCAATCTGTGGGTGATGGGTGACAACCGCAACGAATCCGCGGATTCGCGCGCCCATGTCGACGACGAGTACTCCGGCACCGTGCCGATCGACGCCGTGCGCGGTAAAGCGGTGTTCAAGATCTGGCCGCCGAACCGGATCGGCCCGGTCAAGTCACAGAATCCGCAGACGAACTGAGGCGCGCGGCGCGAGATAATCGAGTCACGGGATAGTCGAACGGTAGGTGCAGTGGCGGAGACATCGCGACGCACGACGCGCAACGGTAAGGGCGGCAAGATCATCCGGCCGGTGGTTCGCACAGGGGATTGGCCGCCGCGAGTGGTGATGCGGCGGGCCGGTGGCCTGCGCACCCTGGAAGCGGCGCTGATCCGCAGCGGCCTCGGTCCCGTCGCGGGTGTCGACGAGGCCGGCCGGGGATGCTGCGCCGGCCCGCTCGTGGTCGCGGCCTGTCTGCTCGCGCCGAAGGCGTACGATTCCCTTGCGGGACTGGACGATTCGAAGAAGCTGACCGAGGCCGTGCGTGAGCAGCTGTATCCGGTGATCATGCGCCGGGCGCTGGCCTGGAAGGTCGTGGTGATCCCAGCCTGGGAGATCGACGCGATCGGCATTCACGTCGCCAATATCGAGGGCATGCGCCGGGCCGTGGCGGGTCTGGAGGTGCGGCCCGGCTACGTACTCACCGACGGCTTCCGGGTGCCGGGTATCAGCGTTCCGTCGCTGCCGGTGATCGGCGGTGACGCGGCGGCGGCGTGTATCGCCGCGGCCAGCATTCTGGCCAAGGTCACCCGCGACCGAATCATGGTCGAGATGGACCGTGACCTGCCCGGATACGGTTTCGCCGCGCACAAGGGCTACAACACGCCCGAACATCTGGCGGCGCTGGAGCGGCTGGGGCCCAGCGACGAACATCGCCGGTCGTGGCGCAACGTGCGGGGCACCGAGGCCGGGGAGACCGGGCGGGTGGCTGCCGATCCGGCCCATGCGGGATGATGTGACCTACAGCGTTCGTGGCGATAGAGGAGGATATTCCACCCGATGAGCGAGCGGAGCGAGGCATGAGCGCCGAGGACCTCGAGAAGTACGAAACCGAGATGGAACTCTCGCTGTATCGCGAGTACAAGGACATCGTCGGTCAATTCTCGTACGTCGTCGAGACCGAACGCCGCTTCTATCTGGCCAATTCTGTCGAGTTGCGCCCGCAGAACGCCGACGGTGAAGTGTATTTCGAAGTGCGGATGTCGGATGCGTGGGTCTGGGACATGTATCGGCCCGCCCGCTTCGTCAAACACGTCCGTGTGATCACGTTCAAGGATGTGAACATCGAGGAACTGGAGAAGCCGGACCTGCGCCTGCCCGAATAGCGCGCAGGTCGCGAGAACCGTCCCACCTGGGGCGATCGGTTGCCGGCACCGCCGTTGATCCACAGCCTCGGGTTCCTCCACAGACTTTCTGTTTCCGCAGGTGAGGCCCGCTGGCCGCGATCACGCCGACGGCATCCTGAGCGGGTGGCACACAATCTGGCGCTCGGCGCCCACGGAGAAGAACTGGCCGCGCAGTTCCTGCAGGGGGCCGGGATGCGGATCGTCGAACGAAACTGGCGGTGTCGCTACGGCGAGCTGGACCTCATCGTCCGGGAGTCCGACACCACCGCCTTCGTCGAGGTCAAGACGCGTTCCGGGCTGGGGTTCGGCACACCGGCCGAGTCGGTGACTTTCGCCAAACAGCAGCGCATCCGGCGGCTGGCGCTGCTGTGGCTGGCCGAACAGAGCGGACCGTGGCGGCGGGTTCGCTTCGATGTGGTGTCGGTCCTGCTGCTGCCGGGGCGGGACCCGCAGATCGAGCATGTCCGGGCGGCCTTCTGATGGCCCTGGGACGCGCTCATTCGGTGGCCGTGACCGGGGTGGACGGGCAACTCGTCGAGATCGAGGCCGATATCGGGCAGGGGCTGCCGTCGGTCCATCTGGTCGGGCGTCCGGACACCACGTTGCAGGAATCGCGGGACCGGGTCCGGGCCGCGGTGGCGAACTCGGGGGAGAAGTGGCCCGACGGGCGTGTGATTCTCGCCCTGTCGCCCGCGACGCTGCCGAAAGTCGGCAGCGTGTACGACCTGGCATTGGCGGCGGCCGTACTGCACGCCGGTGACTCGGTGCCCGGCGCGAAGCTCGCCGGTACGGTCCTGCTCGGCGAACTGGCCCTGGACGGCCGGGTGCGGCGGGTGCGCGGGATTCTCCCCGCCGTCCTGGCGGCGCGGACCGCCGGCCGCCGGACCGTCGTGGTGCCCGAGTCGGTGCTCGGTGAAGCCGGGCTGGTGGACGGCATCACCGTGCTCGGTGCGCCGACACTGCGGGCACTCATCGACTGGCTGCGCGGTGACGGCGAACTGTCGGCGCCGGACGGCGGCTACACCGCCCCGCGGCGAAGTATCGGCGATCTCAACGAGGTGGTCGGGCAGGACGAGGCGCGCTGGGCGTTGGAGGTGGCCGCGGCCGGCGGCCATCATCTGCTACTGACCGGGCCGCCCGGCATCGGCAAAACGATGTTGGCGCAACGACTTCCGGGACTGCTGCCTGCGTTGACCGAATCGGAGTCACTGGAGGTCACCGCCATCCATTCGGTGGCCGGGACGTTGTCGGACGATCATCCGCTCATCACGACGGCGCCGTTCGTGGCTCCGCACCATTCGACATCGGTGTCGGCGATGGTCGGCGGCGGTTCCGGATCCGCGCGTCCGGGGGCCGTCAGCCGTGCGCACCGCGGTGTCCTCTTCCTCGACGAATGTGCCGAGATCGGCACCAAGGTGCTGGAGGCGTTGCGAACTCCGTTGGAGGAGGGCGAGGTCCGCATCGCCCGCCGCGACGGCGTGGCCCGGTATCCGGCACGCTTCCAGCTCATCCTGGCGGCGAACCCCTGCCCGTGTGCTCCCGCTCGCGATGTCGACTGCATCTGTGCGCCCCTGGCCCGCCGCAGATATCTGGGCAAACTGTCGGGGCCGCTGATGGATCGCATCGACATCTGGGTCCAGATGCACGCGCACGCCGCAGGAACGTTCACCCCGTCCGACGCCGAATCCAGTGTCGTCGTGCGGGAACGGGTCGAGCTGGCGCGGCAGGTCGCGGCGCGGCGCTGGTCCGAGTACGGCTGGACCGTCAACGCCGAGGTGCCGGGACATGTCCTGCGCCAGCGCTTCCGGCTGCCGGCCGATGCGCTGGCACCGGTGGAGAGTGCGCTGCGGCAGGGGCGGATGTCCGCACGCGGTGCGGACCGGGCGATCCGAGTCGCCTGGACCGTCTGCGACTTACGCGGGGGAGAGGTGCCGTCGGCGCAGGATGTCCTGCAGGCATTGAACTTTCGGCAACGCGGCGTGTCCTGAGTCGTTTGCGCCGGGCTTCGGCGCCCATCGTCTGGGCGTGGGCGTGGGCGTGGGCGTGGGCGTGGGGACGGGGTGACCGAATGCGCAGTAAGGGAGGGAATGGATGATTCGCAGATCGATGGTCCGCGCGGGAACGGGGATCGCCGAACGCGTTCGGAGTCGAGATCGAGCGGACAGGCACGGTGTTTTTCGCAGGGCGGGGGACGACATGACCGTGACGCCGGGCTGTCGATTTCCGCGGCACCACCGGCATGCGTGCCGCGTCGGCAGCGAGACGGAGGTGTCGCGGTGACCGGTCACGATGGCGGCATGGACGGCGATTCGGGTGGTGGTGTCGCGTCTCTGGTGACCGTCGACGCGGACGAACGGCGGCTGGCTTGGGTCTATCTGTCTCGCGTGGTGGAGGGCCCGTGTCCGGCGTTGTCGGCGCTCATCGCGCGCGTCGGTGTGGTGGAGGCGGCGCGTGCGGTGCGTGAATGCGATCTGCCCGAATCGCTGCGTGGGCCGACCGAACGCCGGCGCGAAGTCGACCGTGCCGAACGCGATCTCGAGCTGATGGCGCGCATCGGTGGACGCGTGATCACTCCCGACGACCCGGAGTGGCCGCAGTGGCGCCTGCTGGGCCTGACCCAGCTCGACCCGGCCCGCGACGCCGACGCCGCGGTGCCGCTGGTGCTGTGGGCCCGCGGTCCGTTGTCGTTGCAGCAGTACACCGAACAGGCCCTCGCCGTGGTGGGCGCTCGCTGCTCCTCCGGATACGGCGAACAGGTCACCGCCGAACTCGCGGGTGAACTGGCCGCGCACGGTTGGACGATCGTGTCCGGAGCCGCATTCGGCATCGACGGGATGGCCCATCGCGCGGCGCTGGCCGTCGGCGGCCCCACCATCGCCGTCCTGGCCTGCGGCGTCGACCGCCCCTATCCCGCTCAGCACGAACGCCTGCTGGCCGAGATCGCCGAAACGGGTGTGGTGGTGAGCGAATACCCGCCCGGCGCCGCTGCTCTCAAACACCGGTTCCTGGCGCGGAACCGTTTGATCGCGGCCCTGGCCGACGGAGTGCTGGTGGTCGAGGCGGGCATGCGCAGCGGTGCGCGCAATACCGCGAAATGGGCTCGGCGCCTGGGCCGTCCGGCCCTCGCGGTGCCAGGGCCGATCACCGCCGCGGCGTCGGTCGGCTGCCACCGCATGATCCGCGACCGGGAAGCGATCCTCGTCACTCGCGTCGACGAAATCCACGACGAGGTCGGGCCACTGCGCTTGTCGCTGCCCACGGGTACCGAAGTCGGGCCGGATCTCGCCGGCGACCAGGCGACGGTCTTCGCCGAATTGCCGGTGGCCGGTTCGCGCCTGCCGAAACAGATCGCCGACGAGAGCGGCCTCACCATCCACGCGGTGCGCGCCGCACTCGTCGCCCTCGAGGTCGCCGGGCTGGTCGGGTCCGACAGTTCGGGCTGGTTTCGCACCGTGCGAAAGGGGGCGTGAAAGGCCAGTACGACATGATCGGGGTGAGAGTGGGCCTGACTGTCGGCGTGGTCGGCGGTGGTGGGGCTGTCCGTCGGTGGTGAGCGGGCGTCTCGATCGAGAGACACCGGGGTGGCCGACCGACGCCACCGGAAGCCGGGCGGGGGAGGGTGTGCGGGTTCTGCGGGATGCTGTCGGCGCGGGGGCTTGCGCGCGGGGCGGCCGCCGGTGAACGTGGAGAAATGGACGGATTACCGGGCGATCTCGCGGATCTGCTCGAGCAGTACGAACGGCACCTGCTTCTCGGACGCAACCGGTCCGCGCACACGGTGCGGGCCTATCTCGGGGATGCGCGATCTCTGCTGGAACATCTGTGCGCCCGCTCGCCCGATGCCGCGGTGGGAGAGATCGATCTGCCGCTGTTGCGTTCGTGGTTGGCCGAACAGTCGGCCGGGGGCGCCGCCCGGACCACCATGGCGCGGCGTGCCTCGGCCGCACGGACGTTCACCGCCTGGTTGACGCACACCGGCCGCCTCGCGGCCGATCCCGGCCCACGGCTGGGCTCGGCGCGTGCACATCGGGTCCTGCCCGCCGTCTTGGGCAAGGACCAGGCCGACGCGGCCATGAACGCCGCGGAATCCGGTGCGGCGCAGCGTGACCCGATGGCGCTGCGGGATCGGCTCGTCGTGGAGATGTTGTACGCCACCGGAATACGGGTCAGCGAACTGTGCGGGCTCGACATCGACGACGTCGACCGGGGCAGGAGGCTGGTCCGGGTATTGGGCAAGGGCAACAAGGAGCGCTCGGTACCGTTCGGCCTGCCCGCCGACCGGGCACTGGAGAATTGGCTGAACTTCGGGCGCCCGCACCTGGCCACCGCCGAATCCGGGCGAGCGCTGCTGCTCGGCCGGCGCGGCCGCAGACTGAACCAGCGCCAAGCCAGAACCGTTGTCCACGAAGTTGTTTCGGCGGTTCCGGGAGCGCCGGACCTGGGTCCGCACGGCTTGCGCCACACCGCCGCCACCCATCTGCTGGAAGGGGGAGCCGACCTGCGTGTGGTCCAGGAACTGCTCGGCCACGCCAGTATGGCGACCACCCAGCTCTACACCCACGTCTCGATCGAACGCCTGAAACGGGTGCACGACCAAGCCCACCCCCGCGCCTGAGCAGCGGTGCGACGGACGCCCCGCAGCGTCGCGGCGATGGTGTTGTTGAGCTGCTGAGCTCGAAACACGTTGTTATACACCAGTTCGAACACTCGGCACGCGGTCTGTTTCGCGGAGTCGGCGCGATGCCGGGGTGCCCTCCGGCGTCGGGCGCGCTGTGACCTGTGCTCGGCGGATCGGGAAGCCGGTCCGAGGTGCGTGTCGCACGGCAAGATCCTGCACCCGGCGTTCGGGAGTCCGTCGACGTGCACCCCGGACGATGCGTGGCCATACGACCCCTGGGCCGACCTATGGAACGAGACGGTCTGGGACGGGTTCGCCCTACCCGGTGCCGAGAATGACGCTGACCCTGAAAGGCATTCGGTCGGCGGCGGGGTCCTGGACACCAACGCTCGGGTGCGAAGCCCCGAGCAGTGGACCAAGGCGAAGACTTTCGCGTCGTCGCCTACGGGCCGATCATGTCGTCGCCACTGGCCCAGCCTCGTCTAGGGGCGGATGGCGTCGATGTAGCGGCCGGCGATGAAGTGCTGGATCGCGCGGACGACGGGCCCGCCGAGTTTCGTGTACCAGGTGGCGGGACGCGAGAAAGCGGCTACCACGCCGTAGACCGTCTCGTCCGCGGGGTCGTATTCCACCGCGAAGAGTTCCTCGCCGATTTCCGGATGCCCCGGCAGGGTTCCGTAGGCGAAGCCGCGGCGGGTCGGTTCGTCGACCACGTAGATGACTCGGCAGGGTGCCGTGATGCCGAGACCGGCGATGCCCAGCCGCACCGTAAGGGCTGTTCCCGGTTCGGCGACCGGGGTATCGGCGTGCTGGAAGATGCCGGTGCCACGCTGCATGCGGTAGGCCAGGATCTGATCGCCGGCGGAGGCGAACAGCGCTCGTCCGCTGCCGATGCGGCGGCGCAGGCGGAAGTGGTGATAGCCGGACGGGAATTCTCCGGCGGTCGCTCCGACTTCCGGATAGGTGAACGGCTCGGCGGCCGCGGAATTCGCCATATCCCCATCCTCGCTCGCGGCGGGAGTGACACACCAGGGATACCGGAGCGACACAGCGCACTCGAAATTATCGCCGATATACTCCGAGCTATCGGAGATAAGTCGTGCTACTCTGCCTTAGGTAACCCTAATATCGGAGGTATCGCACTGTGGCTCGTACCCGCACCAAACTGTCCTTCGAGGTCAGGCGCACCCGACGGCTGACCGACCACCTGATCCGGGTGTACCTGGGCGGCCCGGGGTTCGCCGGATTCCAGCCCAACGGATTCACCGACGCCTACGTCAAACTGCTCTTCCCCGGCCCCGACGGCGAGACGATGCGCACCTACACCGTGAGCGCCATCGATACCGAGGCCGAGGAGATCGCCATCGACTTCGTCTACCACGGTGACGAGGGCGTCGCGGGGCCGTGGGCCGCAGCGGCTCGGCCGGGCGACCCCATCGAACTCTTCGGGCCGGGAGGTGCGTATTCCCCCAAGCCCGAGGCGGATTGGCATCTGCTCGCCGGCGACGAGGCCGCCCTGCCCGCCATCGCCGCCGCATGTGCCGCCCTGCCGTCCGATGCCATCGGCCGGGTGTTCGTCGAAATCGCCGGTCCCGCAGACGAATTGGATGTCCCGCGCCCCGCGGCGGTCGAACTCGACTGGGTGCATCGCGGGGATCGCGCCCCGGGCGAAGCGCTCGCCGCCGCGGTCCGTGCCGAGCCCTGGCGCGACGGCCGCGTGCACGTCTTCATCCATGGTGAGGCCGACAAGATCATGCACGATCTGCGGCGCTATATCCGCACCGAACGCGGGGTGCCCGCCGATTGGGCCTCGATCTCCGGCTACTGGCGGCGCGGGCGCACCGAGGAGGGCTTCCGGCAGTGGAAGCGTGAACTGTCCGACCAGGAATCCGGTGCCGCCGAGGCCGTTCGCTAGACCGGCGCGGGCCGCCGCCTGGCTCCGGCGAGTGTCCGAGGGCCCCGGGGGTCGCACCGGCAGCAGGCGCACAGGGGCGTGTCGCACGAGGACCAGCGGGTCGAGATAGTCGCGGCCGCGCCGCAGACCCCAATGCAGGCAGACGCCGGGGCAGCCCGCATGTCCGGGTTGCAGCGTCCCGAGCACCGACCCGCGCTCGACTCGGCGGCCGACCGGCACATCCGCTCGCACCGGCTCGTAGGTCGTGCGCAGTCCGCCCGGATGGTCGACCGAGACGACCGATTTGCCGCCCACTTCACCCGCGAACACCACGATCCCGGCGCCGGCGGCGAGTACCGACTGTCCGGCGGCGCCCGCGAGATCGACTCCGCGATGGCCCGGGAGCCAATTCTGCGGCGGTTTGTCGAAACCGCGCACGACGGCGGGGCGCGGCTGCAGCGGCCAGTCGAATCCGGTCGCGGGCGTGGCGTTCGCCGTGGTGGCGCCGCAGTTCACGGCCACCACCGCCGCCGCCAGGAGAAGTATCGACATCCAGCGCATGCGTCCACCCTCGCCGGAACCGAGGGACATGGAAAGATCGGCTTCGGCGTGTGTGGACAACTCGGAAGCATGTGAACAGGGCGCGTTCCCGGCGAGACGTTGTGCTGGTCCCCACGGTCCGCTGGGTCCGCCCGAGGAAGGGGCAGGTCGATGGTCGAGTGTCGTGATGTCGCCGACCCGATCACGGCCGCATCGGTCACCGCGACGATGCGCCCGGTGGAAAGGCAAGTGGCCGTTCGCGATTCGTCCGGCTCCCCGCGCCCGCGCCGGGCGCGCAGGGGGTCCGGTTCATGAGTGCCGAAACGCCCGAGCCCGCCGAGCCCGCGTCACCGGACTCGAGTGGCGGCAGAGCCGGCTCGTCCGCCGGGCGCGATGTCGAGTCCTCGCCGGGCCGCGCGGCCCAGTCGTCGTCCACACCCGCGGCCGCGTCGTCGTCCACACCCGCAGCCGCGTCATCGCCCGCTCCCGCCGAGGGGCCCGACCTCGACTACCGATTCACCCTCGCCGGTGAACGCACCTTCCTCGCCTGGATCCGCACCGCCCTCGGCCTGCTCGCGGGCGGGGTCGCGGTGCACGAGTTGGTGCAGCCGTTCGGACATCACGACATTCGATCGGTCCTGGCGATCAGTTGCATCGTGCTGTCGGCCGTCATCGCGCTCGGCGCGTTCGGCCGCTGGCGGCTGGTGGGCGCGGCGATGCGGGCGGGCCGCCCGCTCCCGAACACCGTGATGGTGCCGATTCTGGCGATCGGGATCGCCGTCATCGCCCTGCTGGCCGGAATCGGATTGCTGCTGTCATGACCGCGATCCCGCCGAATCGTCCGCCCGCCGTCCCGGCCGACCGCGGTTTGCAGGCCGAGCGGACGGCGTTGTCCTGGTGGCGGACCGCCGTGGGTGCCATGGCCAATGCGCTGCTGTTCCTGCACGTAGCCTTGACCAGCGGTGACCGCGCCGCCACCGTGCTCGCGCTAGTGGCGATCGGCGCACTGGCGGTGATCACCACCGTCTGTGTGGTGCGCAGCCGGACCCTGCACACCCATGCGTGGGGGAGTTGGAGCGACGGGCGGATCGCGATGTCGACGACGAGTGCGGCGATCTGTGTCGTGGCGTCGGCGGCGCTCGTGGTGGCGTTGCTGGAGTCGACGCCCGGCTGGCATCTCTGAGCTGATCTGCGCATCGGCAGGTTGCCCGGCGTCCGCTGGGCGGGGGTGGGAATCCGGGCGCTGACCACCCCGTTTATGTTCTCACCTGCGCTGGTCGTAGACTGGCAACGCGGTTCGCTGTACGCGGATCGACTTCGCGCGTCCGATCACGGTGCCGTCGGCTGGTCCTCCCGAATTTTTCCGGAAGGTCCGGCGGCCACGGACGCCAGGGCAGAGATCGACCCTCGATTTCTGCGTCAACCGGCTCAGAAAGGCGGGTACGCAGCTATGGCTGTCGTAACCATGAAGCAGCTGCTCGACAGCGGCGCACACTTCGGTCACCAGACCCGGCGGTGGAACCCGAAGATGAAGCGGTTCATCTTCACCGACCGCAACGGCATCTACATCATCGACCTGCAGCAGACGCTGACCTACATCGACAAGGCCTACGAGTTCGTCAAGGAGACCGTTGCCCACGGTGGCACCGTTCTCTTCGTCGGCACCAAGAAGCAGGCTCAGGAGTCGATCGCGGCCGAGGCGACTCGCGTCGGGATGCCCTACGTCAACCAGCGCTGGCTGGGTGGCATGCTCACCAACTTCTCCACCGTGCACAAGCGGCTGCAGCGCCTGAAGGAACTCGAGGCGATGGAGCAGACCGGTGGTTTCGAGGGCCGCACCAAGAAGGAAATCTTGATGCTGACCCGCGAGAAGAACAAGCTGGAGCGCACCCTCGGCGGTATCCGCGATATGGCCAAGGTTCCCTCGGCCATCTGGGTCGTCGACACCAACAAGGAGCACATCGCCGTCGGTGAGGCTCGCAAGCTGAACATCCCGGTCATCGCGATCCTGGACACCAACTGCGACCCCGACCTGGTCGACTACCCGATCCCGGGTAACGACGACGCGATCCGCTCGGCCGCGCTGCTCACCAAGGTTGTCGCTTCCGCGGTCGCCGAGGGCGTGCAGGCCCGCGCCTCCCGCGCGTCGGGCGATGTGAAGCCCGAAGCCGGCGCCGGCGAGCCGCTCGCCGAGTGGGAGCAGGAGTTGCTGGCGCAGGCGACCCCGGCCGCCGAGGGCGGCGAGGCTGCCGCCGAAGCTCCGGCCGAGACCGCCGCCGAGGCGGAGCTGAAGGAAGAGCCGGCCACCAAGACCCCGGCCGACTTCTGATCCGGCGCGGTTCCCACCGCGATTGTCTGTTCACCCTGCCGGCCCTTCCTGTTCGGAAGCGGTCGGCATGGTGGTGCTAAGAGACCTGACAACTTTCGTAAATCTTCGAGGAGGCTCGCCACGATGGCGAACTACACCGCCCAGGATGTGAAGCGGCTCCGCGAGCTCACCGGCTCCGGAATGATGGACTGCAAGAAGGCCCTGGAGGAGACCGACGGCGACTTCGACAAGGCCGTCGAGGTGCTGCGGATCAAGGGCGCCAAGGATGTCGGCAAGCGCGCCGAGCGCGCCACCGCCGAGGGCCTGGTCGCCGCGCAGAACGGCGTGATGATCGAGCTCAACTCCGAGACCGACTTCGTCGCCAAGAACGACGAGTTCCAGAACACCGCCGGCGACATCGTCGACGCCGCCGCCAAGGTGCGCCCGGCCGACCTGGAGGCGCTCAAGGCCGTCGACGTCAACGGCAAGACCGCCGACCAGGTGGTGCAGGAGCTGGCCGCCAAGATCGGCGAGAAGCTGGAGCTGCGTCGCGTCGTGTCCTTCGACGGCCCGGTCGCGACCTACCTGCACAAGCGGTCCTCGGACCTGCCGCCGGCCGTCGGCGTGCTGGTCGAGTACCAGGGTGAGGGCGACGCCGCGGCCGAGGTCGCTCGCGCCGCCGCGATGCAGATCGCCGCGCTCAAGGCCAAGTACCTGACCCGCGAGGATGTCCCGGCCGATGTCGTCGCCAAGGAGCGCGAGATCGCCGAGGCGACCGCGAAGGAAGAGGGCAAGCCGGAGGCCGCGCTGCCGAAGATCGTCGAGGGTCGCGTGAACGGCTTCTACAAGGACGTCGTCCTGCTGGAGCAGTCCTCGGTCACCGACAGCAAGAAGACCGTCAAGCAGCTGCTGGACGATGCCGGTGTCACCATCACCCGCTTCGCCCGCTTCGAGGTCGGTCAGGCCTGATCTGCCGGAAAGGCCCCCGGTGCGACGAATTCCGTTGCGCCGGGGGCCTTTCGGTATCGATCAGCCGCCGCAGCCGCCGGGGTTGATGCATCCGCTGCTGCCCGTGATGGCCCAGTTCGCCAGATACGGGATCGCCGGCAGCAGGCTGATGATCGGCGTGCCGCTGTCGACGCTGCCGAACGCGGCATCGGTACTGCCGGTGGGGATCGGGCCGGTGAAACTGGCAGGTGCCGCGGAACCGGCGTGATCCGGCGCCGCGCCGGCCTCCGGCGTCAGTGGAACGACCGCCGCTGTGGCGGGGGAGGCGACGGCGAGGGGTGCGGCGCCGAGCAATGCCGCGGCGCAGAGAATGTGAACCGTCCGGCGAGTGATCTCCATGCGCCCGCACCTTATTTGAAACAACAACGTTTCGCAGTGGGATAGGGAATTGTCGCGTATTCGAGGGTCGGCTCACCGGCGCGACCGCTGGTGGTGCAGGATGGACACAGCGTGTTACCGTCCCGCGCGAACAATCGCGCCCGGGAGGGTAATTTCCCGTGCGTGCGCTCGCTCGACTGCCGAGGACTAGGAGACCGATGACGGACCCGGATACGGCGCCCGACCGCAAGGGCTATCGCCGAGTACTCCTCAAATTGGGTGGGGAGATGTTCGGCGGCGGCGAGGTCGGGCTCGACCCGGATGTGGTCCAGACCGTGGCCGAGCAGATCGCCGAGGTCGTCTCGACCGGCGTGCAGGTGGCGGTAGTCATCGGTGGGGGCAACTTCTTCCGCGGCGCCGAACTCGAGGAGCGCGGCATGGAACGGGCCCGCTCCGATTACATGGGTATGCTCGGCACCGTGATGAACAGCCTTGCGCTGCAAGACTTTCTGCAGAAGCAGGGGGTCGACACCCGCGTGCAGACGGCCATCACCATGGGACAGGTCGCGGAGCCGTATCTGCCCCTGCGCGCGAAGCGGCATCTGGAGAAGGGTCGCGTGGTGATCTTCGGGGCCGGAATGGGCATGCCGTACTTCTCCACCGACACCACCGCAGCACAGCGCGCGCTCGAGATCGGCGCCGAGGTCGTGCTGATGGCCAAGGCCGTCGACGGCGTCTTCACCGCCGACCCCAAGGTCGAGGCGGAGGCGAGCATGTTCTCCGAGATCACTCACAAGGAAGTCCTCGAGCGCGGACTCAAGGTGGCCGATGCCACCGCGTTCAGTTTGTGTATGGACAACCAGATGCCGATGCTGGTGTTCAATTTGTTGATCAAGGGCAATATCGCCCGCGCGGTGGCCGGTGAGAAAATCGGCACACTGGTTCGGTCCTGAACCCTGCGGGGATCGGTCCTCGCGAATTCCGGGCCCCGAAACGATGCTGTGGAGGAAACGGTCGTGATTGATGAAGCGCTCTTCGACGCCGAGGAGAAGATGGAAAAGGCTGTCTCGGTGGCGAAGGACGACCTCGGAGGTATTCGGACCGGCCGCGCCAACCCGGGCATGTTCAACCGGGTCGTGGTCGAGTACTACGGCTCGCCGACGCCGATCACCCAGATGGCCAGCATCACCGTGCCCGAACCGCGCATGGTCGTCATCAAGCCCTACGAGCAGGGGCAGTTGCAGACGATCGAGACCGCGATCCGCAATTCGGATCTGGGCGTGAATCCGACCAACGACGGCACCATCATCCGCGTGGTGATCCCGCAGCTGACCGAGGAACGCCGCCGAGAACTGGTGAAGCAGGCGAAATCCAAGGGGGAGGACGCCAAGATCGCCATTCGTAATGTGCGGCGCAAGTCGATGGACGAGCTGAACCGCATCCAGAAGGACGGCGAGGCCGGCGAGGACGAGGTCGGTCGCGCCGAGAAGGAACTGGACAAGACCACCCAGAAGTACGTTGCCCAGATCGACGAGCTGGTCAAGCACAAGGAATCGGAACTGCTCGAGGTGTGAGACTCGGCCCGGCGCGACGATGCGGCACGGGCCCGGGGACGGAGTGGACGAATAAGTGAGCGACGGGACAATCGTGGCCGAAGAAGCCGCAGCCGGCGAGACGATGCCGGCGAGCGACCCGGCCGGTGCAACACCGGCTCCCGACACCCCCTCGGCGCAGCCGAGCGGTAAGCCCTCCCGCGCCGGTCGCAATTTACCGGCCGCGCTGGCGGTCGGTGTCGGCCTTGGCGCATCGCTGATCGCGATCCTGCTGTTCGTTCCGAAGGTTCTCATCGGAGTCATCGCGGTCGCGATGGCGATCGCCACCTGGGAGGTCGCCAAGCGGCTGCGCGAGGCCGACGTCCTGGTGCCGCGGGTGCCGCTCATCGTCGGCGGACAGGCGATGATCTGGCTGGCCTGGCCCTACGGCACCGAGGGCGTGGCGGGCGCCTTCGCGGCGACGGCGCTGGTGTGCATGGTGTGGCGGCTGTTCGACCACGGCCTGGTGGCCACGCCGCGAAACTTCCTGCGCGACACCGCGATAACGGTGTTCGTGGTGTCCTGGATCCCGCTGCTGGCCTCGTTCGCGGTGCTGATGTTGCAGCAGGACGACGGCAATCTCCGCGTGCTGACCTTCATGATCCTGGTGGTCTGCTCCGATGTCGGCGGTTACGTCGCGGGCGTGCTGTTCGGCCGCCATCCGATGGTGCCGGCCATCAGCCCGAAGAAATCGTGGGAGGGATTCGCCGGATCGCTGGTGTTCTGCATCATCGGCGGACTCCTCACGGTGACGCTGCTGCTGCAGGCCAATTCGATGATCGGCGTGCTGCTGGGCGTCGCGGTCGTGGTCGTGGCGACCTGCGGGGATCTGATCGAATCGCAGATCAAGCGCGAGCTGGGCATCAAGGACATGGGCACGTTGCTGCCCGGGCACGGCGGCATCATGGACCGCCTCGACTCGATGCTGCCCTCGGCGTTCGTCTCCTGGCTGGTGCTGACCGCCCTGCTCTGAGGCTCAGCGTCGCTTCGCCGCGCGCCGCAACTGCATGATCCGCCAGCCGCCGGCCAGCGCCATCACCAGCGCTCCGGCGATCACCGACAGCAGCAGCGTGACGCCGAGCGGCAGGTTGAACTGCCAGAAGAACAGATGGATTCGGACCTGATCGAGGTTCTGCAGGATGAAGATCAACAGCAGAACCCCGATGACCGCCGCCGCGACGAGCGCCACCCAGGTGTAGCCCGCACGGGTCTTGAGTGCTCGGTTGCGGCGGACGGGTGCGGTCGAGGGCGGGGTGTCGACGCGCGGGGGATCGGTGTGCGGGACCGGGTCCGGTCCGTGGCTCGGTACTGCGTCGCTGGTCATATTTCGATCATTCCCGATCGCTATGGCGGATATGCGTATCTCCGGAATACCCGTTCGCCCGCGCCGTAACTGTGATCGGGTTATCCCTGCCCGCAGGCGGCGGGCCGGTACCGGCAATGCGACACTGGAAGGGTTATGACTACCTCCCTGCCGCTCGTTTTCGACGCTCCGCGCCGTGGAATGCCGCCGCGGCATCTCGCCGACCTCGACTCGGCCCAGCGGCGGCAGGCGGTGGAGGAACTCGGACTGCCGAAGTTCCGGGCCGATCAGATCGCCCGGCAGTACTACGGGCGGCTGCAGGCCGATCCGCGGCAGATGACCGATCTGCCCGAGCCGATGCGGGAGAAGATCGCCGACGCGTTGTTCCCGCCGCTGCTCAGCGAGGTGCGGCAGGTGGTGTGTGATGCGGGTACCACGCGCAAGACCCTGTGGCGCGCCGGTGACGGCACCTTGCTCGAGAGCGTGCTGATGCGCTATCCCGACCGCAACACGCTGTGCATCTCCAGTCAGGCCGGCTGCGGTATGGCCTGCCCGTTCTGCGCGACCGGGCAGGGCGGACTGAACCGCAACCTCTCCACCGCCGAGATCGTCGACCAGGTGCGCGCGGCCGCCGCGGCGCTGCGCGACGGCGAGGTCGCCGGCGGTGCCGGTCGGCTGTCGAACATCGTGTTCATGGGCATGGGCGAGCCGCTCGCCAACTACAAGCGTGTGGTGGCCGCGGTCCGGCGAATCACCTCACCCGCGCCGGACGGTCTGGGTATCTCGCAGCGCAACGTGGTCGTGTCGACGGTCGGTCTGGCCCCCGCGATCCGCAAACTGGCCGACGAGGGCCTGTCGGTGACGCTGGCCGTGTCCCTGCACACGCCGGACGACGAATTGCGAGATACGTTGGTGCCGGTCAACAATCGCTGGTCGGTCGCCGAAGTCCTCGACGCCGCACGGTATTACGCCGACAAGACCGGTCGCCGGGTCTCGGTCGAATATGCTCTGATCCGCGACATCAACGACCAGCCGTGGCGTGCCGACATGCTGGGCCAGAAGCTGCACAAGGCGCTGGGCGCCCGTGTGCACGTGAACCTGATCCCGTTGAATCCGACCCCGGGTAGTAAGTGGGACGCCTCACCGAAACCTGTTGAGCGGGAATTCGTTCGGCGGGTGGAGGCACAGGGTGTGCCGTGCACCGTACGCGATACCCGCGGGCAGGAAATCGCCGCGGCCTGCGGACAGCTGGCCGCGGAGGGTTAGCTTGCTGCGCTGCCGGTAGGGTCGCGGTCGGCGCTGCCGGATCGCAGCGCGAATACGCCGAGACCCGCGAGTACCATCGCCGCTCCCACCACCCACAGGCCCGCGCGCTGAGTCCCGGTCAGGTCGGCCAGCCAGCCGGTGAGGTAGGGCGCCGCGAACCCGCTGACATTGCCGAGCGAATTGATCAGGGCGATACCGCCCGCCGCGGCCGCGCCGGACAGGAACGCGCTCGGCAGGGCCCAGAAGGTGGGCAGAGCGGCGAGCACACCGACGGCGCAGACGGTGACCGCGGACATGGCCGCGAACGGGTTGTGCAGGTACAAGGCGACCGGAATGGCGAGACCGCCGATGATCGCTGGCAGAGCGACATGCCTGCGCCGTTCGCCGGTGCGATCGCCGTGGCGGCCCCACCACACCATCGCGACCGCGCCGATCACATAGGGGACAGCGGTGATCAGACCGCGCTGCACCACCGAATAGTGGGTACCGTACTGCTGCTGGAATCCGGCCACGATGGTGGGCAGGAAGAACCCGAGCGCGTAGAGCCCGTAGACGATACCCGCGTAGATCGCGGCCAGTCCGAGTATGCGCGGATGGGTGAGAGATCGGCGCACCGTCCAGTGTTCGGTGCGCTGAACCGACCGTTGCTCCTCCGCGAGTTCGGTTGCCAGCCAAGTCCTCTCCTCGTCCGACAACCATCGGGCCTGCTCCGGCCGATCGGTGAGGTAGAACCAGGTCGCTACCGCCAGCAGCAAGGCCGGCAGGCCCTGCACGAGGAACATGAATCGCCAGCCGCTGAGCCCGAATACGTTGTCTCCGTATTCGATGAGCAGGCTCGACAGCGTGGATCCGAGAGCGGTCGACAGCGGTACCGCGGTCATGAACAGAGCGACGATTCGGGCACGATAGCGCTGCGGAAACCAGAAGGTCAGATACAGCAGAATGCCCGGGAAGAATCCGGCCTCCGCCACGCCCAGCAGGAAGCGCAGCACGATGAGGACCGTCTCGTTGGGCACGAACGTCATCGCGGTGGCGACGATGCCCCAGGTGAGCATGATGCGGGCGATCCAGCGCCGCGCACCGAACCGGTGCAGCGCCAGATTGCTCGGCACTTCCAGTACGAGATAGCCGAGAAAGAAGATCCCCGAGGCGAAGCCGAACGCGGTCTCCGACATGCCGAGGTCGGCCTTCATTCCGCTGGGCCCGGCGAATCCCACGTTCACCCGATCCAGGTAATTGACGAAGTACAGGAGGCACAGAAACGGCACCAGCCGAATCGTCACCTTGCGTACGGTCGCGGTGGCGACGTCGGCGGGAGCGATCATCATCCGTACTCTCCGCATTCGCGGACGGCCAGTCAAGTCGCGTCGTGGTGTCACCCGCGCGCCGCTCAGCTGAGCAAAGCCCTTGCGTACCAATCCTTGTCGTCACGCACTCCCGGCAGCGCGAAGAAGTAGCCGCCGCCGAAGGGCTGGACGTAGTCGGTGAGGGGTTCGTTGATCAGCCGGGTCTGGATGGCCTCGAACTGGCGGGCGACGTCCTGCTGGAAGCAGGTGAAGATGTGCCCCGAGGCCATGTTGCCGTTGCGCTCCACGCCGAGGTCGTAGTTGTAGGAGCGGCGGACCAGTTGCTGGCGAGCGGTTTCGGGGGTGCGCGGATTAGCCAGCCGGATATGGGAATCCAGCGGGATGACCGAGCCCTCCGGGTCGGCGGCGTAGTCGGGGGTGTCGAATTCCTGATTGCCGTCGAGCGGGGCGCCGGAGTCGCGGCGGCGCCCGAACATGTTCTCCTGCTCGTTGATCGAGACCCGGTCCCAGAATTCGACGAGCATGCGGATCAGCCGGACCACCTGGTAGGTGCCGCCGCGGGTCCATTCGGGTTCGCCGCCGCCGTCGGTCCAGATGAGCGATTCGGCGTCGGCGCCGGTCGGGTTGGCCGTTCCGTCCTTGAAGCCCAACAGGTTCCGGCCGGTGCCGGAGGGGCGCGGCGGCGAGTTGTAGCCGTCGATCTTCCAGCGCAGTTGCAGTGCGCCGCGGGTCTGGCGGGTGATGTCGCGCAGCGCGTGATGGACCGTGTCGGGGTGGTGGGCGCACAGCTGGATCAGCAGGTCGCCGTGCATCCAGGCCGGATCCGGGGTGTCGTTGGGGAAGGTTCGCATCGGCGTGAGTTTGGCGGGTTTGGCCGCGGCCAGCCCGAAGCGGCCGTCGAACAGGCTCGCGCCCACTCCGGTGGTGACGGTGAGCCCGTCGGCGATCACCTCCGGCCCGAGCACCGCACTGTCGGACGGCGGCTGACCAAGGCCGAGGTCGGTCGGGGCGCCGCCGGCGGTGAGGAAGCGGGCACGTGCGGTGAGGGTCTTCATCGCCTCCACCAGTTCCGCGCGGTGGGTGGTGGTGACGTCGAAGGCGGCGAAGCAGGCGGCGTTCTGTTTCGCCGACGGGCCCGGCGTGAGGATGCCGGCCTGATGTTCGCCGTGGAAGGGATAGCTCGCCTCGGCCTTCGGGCTGCCCACCGTGGCGGCGTCGGCGTCCTGGCGGGCACCCTCGGCGAGAATGCCCGCGGTCAGCGCGGTTCCGGCGGCACCGGCGGCGGCGCCGGAGAGGAAGCGGCGGCGGCTGACGTTCATCGTGAAGCCTTACTGGTCGGTCGGTGGTTCGGCATGGTCAGTGGGAGATCGGCACTTCGAGCAACCGCGGCACCTTGGCGAGTTCCTCGAGAGCGGCGCCGAGGCGCGCGTTGACGGCTTGCCGCGCGGCCGGCGGGGTCCGATCCGGCGACTGCCACTGTCCGTGGTTCTGGGTGGCGAGCAGAGCCGCCTGCAACTCGTCGAGGCGGGTGCGCAGGGTGGCGCGCAGTTGCGGCGCCCGCGGATCGATCAGTGGGCCGAACTGATCGAGAACCGCGCGAGTCACGTCGATGTCGGCGAGCGTCATCGGATACGCCGCGCCCGCGCCCTGGTCGTCGATGCCCGAAATATGGTCGCGCAGAGCGTCTTCCAGGATTTCGTGGGCGCGCAGCGGCAGCTTCTTCGGATCGCCGGCGAGGTCGTCGCTGCCGAGATTATGCCGGATGTTCGCGATATCGCCGCCGAGCCGATCGACCACCGGCAGCAGTTGATCGGGCCGCTGTCCGTGCCACAGGCCGTATTCCAGCCGGTGCAGACCGGTGAATCCGGGATCGTTCACACCACCGGGCAGGCCGTCGGGCAGACCCGATACCGCGGTGCCGGCGTCGCCGAAACTGTTGTAGGAGGCGCCGACGCGCTCCCATTCCAGCTGGGCGCTGAGCCAATCCGCTTGTGCGGCAGCGATATTGCCGCCACGCAGATCGTTGCCGATCGCGGTGACGGCGCCGGAGAGCCGGGTCAGCACGCCGGCGGCGTAGGCCTGATAGGCGTCGTTGGGGCCGCGCAGATCGTCCTCTGTGACGCGTTTGACGGCCGGTGGGGTGTCGCCCGCCTCGCCACTGACCTGCACCGCCGCCGACGAGGTCACCGGCTTACCGGACATCAGGCATTGCATGGTGTAGGTGCCGCTGCTCAAGGTCGCGGTCAGGTTGGCGGTGGTGGCCGGGCCGATCGTCTCGATCTCCCCGACGACCGCACCGCCGGAGTTCACCAGGTTGATCTCCCCGGCCTTGGACGTCTTGTTCTGCACCTCGAACGTCTGCGTCCCGGCCCGCCCCGACTTCCATTCCGAGGCACACGAACTGTCGGTGACCGACACCGCCTGCGCCTTACCGGAGCCGCTCGACGGCAGCAGCGCGATCGCCACCCCGGCGGCCACGGCGGGAACGACCACCAGCACCGCACCGACCAGCAACGGCCGCGGCCCGGCGATTCGCTCCCACCAGTCGGGCGCGTGCTCGGAGTCGGCTGGAGCCGATGTGAACGTTGCCGCTGCACTCGGGGGAGGCGCCGACGCCGTGTTTGCGGGACCCTGGCCGGTTGCCTCCCTGGGCTGCGGCGGCGCAGTGGGCTCCGACTCGGCCGCGGCCGAGTCGGAGGCGGCAGGAGCCGCTGACACCGGTGTGGCACCCGGGGCGCTCGCCGCAGCGGCAGCCGTCGCGGCAGCCGGCTGCGCCGCCTTCGCCGGGGCCTTCGCGGGCGCCTGGCGTCCCGCGCGGATGAACAGCGGGATCACCACGGCCAGGTAGACCACCCAGGCGACAACCTGCAGCACCGTCATGCGCGGCGTGAGCTCGGTGATGCCGGTGATGATCGAGACCCACCACGAATTCGGGTCGATATGGGCCGACAGGTCGAAGGCGACCCAGTGTCGTCCGGGCAGGATGTTCGCGTCCTGCAGATCACCGAGACCGTAGGACAGCACACCGGCGGCGATCACGATCAGCGCGAGCGCGGTGCGGTTGAAGAACACGCCGAGGTTGAGTTTCACCGACTGCCGGTACAGCAACCAGCACAGCACCACCGCGGCGGCGAAACCGAGCGCGGCGCCGACCAGCGGTGCGACCGTGGTGCCGGATGCCTTGACCGCGGTCCAGACGAACAGCGTCGATTCCAGGCCCTCGCGCCCGACGGCCATGAATGCCGTGATTGCCAGCGCACCCGCCCCGATCGCGGTGGCGCGGGCGACCTCACCGCGAAGCTGACCGGACAGCGACGCGGCGGTGCGCCGCATCCAGAACACCATCGCCGTCACCAGTCCGACCGCGATCACGCTCAGGGTGCCGCCGACGATTTCCTGGCCGGAATTCGAGAGCACGCTCGTGGAGTAGGTGAGCACGGCCGCGAAGCTGGCCGCCACCGATACCGCGCCGAGCAGGCCGAGCCAGACGGGAGTCGCGGAGACCGGGCGCTGCGGGGTCGACGTCTTGCGCACGGCAGCCAGCAGGATCGTCACCACGAGTCCCGCCTCGAGGCCCTCCCGCAGGCAGATCAGTAGATTAGGTACAGCCTCGGCCCAGCTCACCGTCCAAAGGTAAGGCATACCTATACCACAGGTCCAATCCTGCATGCCTGTAGCGAGTACTCATTGCCGCAGGTGGGGTGGTATGCGAGGTATGTCCGTATTAGCTCGACCGGCTCTCCGGCGCGTCGTCGATCAGCGTCAGCGCTTCCTCGAGCAGCGCTTCCACGATCATCGATTCCGGCACCGTCCGCACCACCTCGCCGCGGACGAAGATCTGACCCTTGTGATTGCCCGCCGAGACCCCGATATCGGCTTCCCGTGACTCACCCGGGCCGTTGACGATGCAGCCCATCACCGCGACGCGCAACGGCGCCGGAAAATCCCGGAAGGCCGCCTCGACCTTCTTCGTGAGCTCGAAGACGTCGACCTGACAGCGACCACAGGTCGGGCAGGACACGATGTCGAGGGTGCGGGGCCGCAGCCCGAGCCCGGCCAGGATGTGATGCCCGACCTTGACCTCCTCGACCGGCGGCGCCGACAGCGAGACCCGGACCGTGTCGCCGATCCCCTCGGACAGCAGGATCCCGAACGCGGTGGCCGATTTCGCGGTGCCCTGCAGCGGCGGACCCGCCTCGGTGACCCCCAGGTGTAGCGGATAGTCGCAGCGCTCGGCGAGCAGCCGGTAGGCCCGGATCATCGTGAGCGGATCGTTGTGTTTCACCGAGATCTTCAGTGCGGTGAAACCGTGCTCCTCGAACAGCCCGGCCTCCCACAGCGCCGATTCGACCAGGGCGGAGGCTGTGGAGCGACCGCCGTGCCGTTCCAGGATGCGCCGATCGAGGGAACCGGCGTTGACCCCGATGCGGATCGGTACCCCCGCCGCACCGGCCGCCGCGGCGATCTCACGAACCTTGTCGTCGAAGGTGCGGATGTTGCCCGGATTGACCCGCACTCCGGCGCAGCCGGCGTCGATGGCGGCGAAGACGTAGCGCGGATTGAAATGGATGTCGGCGATCACCGGGATGGCCGAGCGGCGGGCGATCGTCGGCAGTGCCGCGCAGTCGTCCTGGGTGGGCACGGCGACGCGGACGATATCGCAACCGGCAGCGGTCAATTCGGCGATCTGGCGCAGCGTCGCCTCGACGTCGGCGGTGACGGTGGTGGTCATCGACTGCACCGAGACGGGTGCGCCGCCGCCGACGGGCACCGAGCCGACGTCGATGCGCCGGCTTTCCCGGCGTGGTCGTAGGGTCGGAGCCGAGGGCTCGGACAGGAATACGGCTGTCATCGGATCCTCTCGGTCGCGGGTAACCACTGTGTGCAGGCGGCGGCGATGCCCTCGCCGGTGAGGCCGTATTCGGCCAGGATGCTGTCGCGGGAGGCGTGGGCGATGAATGCGGTCGGCAGGCCGAGCGCGCGGACCGGGGCGGCGCCGGTGTCGCGGGCGACCGCGTGCATCAGGTGGGTGCCGATCCCGCCGGCGGCGATACCGTCCTCCACACAGACGGTGAGCCGATGCCGTGCCGCGATCGCCGGCAGTCCCGGATTGATCGGCCACACCCAGCGCGGATCGACGACGGTGGCGCCGAAACCGCTGTCGGCCAGCAGTTCCGCCGCGCGCAGACACGGCCCGGCCATCGGGCCGACCGCCACCAGCAGGATGTCGAGCGGACTGCGCGGCCCGCGGTACAGGATATCCATCCCGTCCATTCGTGCCAGCGACGAAATACCTTCTCCGGCAGTAGCTTTCGGATAGCGCACGGTGGTGGGCCCGGCCGTGGCTACGGCTTCGCGCAGGAGTTCGCGGACCCGGCTGGGATCACGTGGGCACGCGATCCGCATCCCCGGTACGCAGGTGAGCAGCGCCAGATCCCACATCCCGTGATGGCTGGGGCCGTCCGGACCGGTGACGCCGGCGCGGTCCAAGGCCAGTGTGACCGGCAGTTCGTGCAGCGCGATATCGAGCAGTACCTGATCGATCGCGCGGTTGAGGAAGGTCGAGTACACCGCCACCACCGGATGCATCCCGGCCGCCGCCAAGCCCGCGGCGGAGGCCAGCAGGTGCTGTTCGGCGATCCCGGAATCGAACACCCGCTCCGGTGCGCTCCGGGAGAATTCGCCGAGTCCGGTGGGCAACCGCATCGCCGCGGTCATGGCGACCACCTCCGGATGGTCGCGGGCGATACCGGCCAGTTCGGATTCGACGATATCGGTCCAGGTGGGGGCGGGTTGTCTACGCGGCGCACCGGTGACCGGATCGATCACCCCGCACGCGTGCATGCGGTCGGCCTCGTCCGCCTCGGCCGGGCCGAAGCCGCGCCCTTTGACCGTCACCGCATGCACCACAACGGGTTTGGCCAGTGCGACCGCCTTGTGCAGGGCCGTGCACAGCGCGCCGATATCGTGGCCGTCCACCGGGCCCAGATAGCTGAAACCCAAGGCGTCGAACAGATTTCCGGAGACGATGTCGCCGTCGCGCAGTCCGGTGAGATGGCCGGCCAGCGCTCCAACGGTCGGATCGTAGGAGCGCCCGTTGTCGTTGAGAACCACCACGACCGGGCGCCCGCCCGCGCCCAGATTGTTCAGGCCTTCCCAGGCCACACCGCCGGTCAGCGCGCCGTCGCCGATCACCGCCACCACCCGGCGCTCGTGTTCGCCGCGCAGCTGGAAGGCCTTGGCGATGCCGTCGGCCCACGCCAGGCTGACCGAGGCGTGGGAATTCTCCACCCAGTCGTGCGCGGATTCGGTGCGGTTCGGATACCCCGCGATCCCACCGGCCTGCCGCAGTGTGTCGAAGGTGGGCGACCGCCCGGTGAGCAACTTGTGCGCATAACTCTGATGTCCGGTGTCGAAGACGAGAACATCGGTGGGCGAACGGAAGACGCGATGCAGCGCGATGGTCAGCTCCACCGTCCCCAGACTGGCGCCGAGATGCCCGCCGGTTCCGGTGACGGTCTCGACGAGGCGATCGCGTAACCGCTGGGCGAGCGCGGGCAGTTCGTCGTCGGACAACGCGGCCAGCGCGTCGGGTCCGGTGAGGGCGGCGAGCGGGTCCGGCCCGCGCGGCGAGGGGTTCATGCGTGGCTCACCTTCCGGTGGGGGACTTCGACCCGGTGTCGATTCGACTCAGCTGACGGCGGCGCGGATCGTCTCCTTCAACGAACCCAGGGTCGCGACCACCGCGGTCGGCTCATATCCGCAGTGCGCCATGCAATTCGAGCAGCGCGGATCGTTGCCGCGGCCGAAGGCGTTCCAGTCGGTGTCGTCGATCAATTCCCGATAGGTGGCCACATAACCGTCGTCGAGCAGATAACACGGCCGCTGCCATCCCTTGAGCGAATACGACGGAATCGCCCAGGCGGTGCAGTCGAAGTCGACCTTGCCCTCCAGGAAATCCAGATACAGCGGGGAGTGGTTGAGCCGCCACTTCTTGCGGCGCCCGTCGGCGAAGGCCTTGGCGAACAGCTGATGGGTCTCCTTCACGCCGAGCCAATGCTCCTGATCGGGCGCCTTCTCGTAGGCGTAACCGGGCGCGATCTGCATATGGTCGATCTCGAGCTCGTCGTTGAGATAGTCCAGGACGTCGATCACGTCCTGCGGCGAATCCACGTCGAAGAACGTGGTATTCGTCATCACCCGGAATCCCGCGGCCTTGGCCTCGCGGATCGCGGCCACGGCCTGATCGAAGACACCGTCCTTGCACACCGAGGCGTCGTGGCGTTCGCGCAATCCGTCCAGGTGCACCATCCACGCGAAATTGCGGTGCGGTGCGAACTTGTGCAGATGTTTGGGCAGCAGCACCGCGTTCGTGCACAGGAAGACGATCTTGTTGCGGTCGAGCAGTTGCCGCACGATCTCGTCGATCTGCGGATGCATCAGCGGTTCACCACCGGCGATCGACACCATCGGAGCGCCGCATTCCTCGATCGCGCCGACGGCCTGTTCGACCGGCATGCGCTGTTTGAGCAGCGTGTGCGGATGCTGAATCTTGCCGCAGCCCGCGCATTTCAGATTGCAGGCGAACAGCGGCTCCAATTCGACCAGGATGGGGAACTTCTCGCGTCGCAGCAGCTTCTGCTTGGCGAGATACGCTCCCAGACGTACGGATTGACGGAATGGCATGGCCATTCAGCTCACCTCCCGAGGCAGGTTGAATCGAACACTCTCTTCGGTCACGGTGGTGTGGCGGACCCGGAGGGGGCCGAGCCCGGACAGGGCCTCGACCAGGTCGTCCACCAGATGCGGTGGTGCCGACGCGCCGGCGGTGACGCCGATGCGACGGGTGCCGGCCAGCCAGTTCAATTCGACCTCACCGGCGTCCTCCACCAGATGCGCCGCCACACCCTCGGCCGCGGCGACCTCGGCCAGCCGCAGCGAGTTGGAGGAGTTGCGCGAACCCAGCACCAGCACCAGGTCCGATTCGCGGGCCACCGCGCGCACCTCCGCATGCACCTTCGACACCAGCGGGCAGGTGCCGTCGATCACGCGCAGGCGGCGGCGTTCGGCCTGGCGGCGGACCTCCGGGGCCACCCCGTGCGCGGCGAGCACGACCACCGCGCCTTCGGGCACATGATCGAGCTCCTCGACGAAAACCGCTCCCCGCCCGGCCAATTCGCGCACCACATGGCTGTTGTGCACGATCTGACGCCGCACGTACACCGGTGCGCCGAAGCGGTCCAGGGCCTGCTCGACGATCTCGATCGCCCGCTCGACCCCGGCGCAGAACGAGCGCGGACCGGCGAGCAGGATCTCGCGATCGCCGGTCGCCGCCGACCACCGGTCCAGCACCGGCGCCGCCGCGCGCAGTGAACGCAGTGCCCGCACCCCGCGCCACAGCGTGCCCGGGCTCAGCAGCGGCGCGTCGGGAGTGTCGACGATCGCCCGGAGTGCGACGGCCTGCCCGTCGGGGGCATCGGCGGCGAGGAACGCCGTCTCGGTATCGACCGCGAGCGCACCGGTCTCCGCCAGTTCGGCGCGCGCCCGGCCGGTGACCACGTGCTCGGCGGAATACACCGGCCCGAGCCGTGCGGGCAGACCCAAGCGCAGCAGTTCACCGTGCAGCAATACCGCTGCGGGACTGGCTAATTCGGTACCGTTGCGCCGGATCTCGCTGGCTACCACGAGATCACCGGGTCGCAGCTCCGTCGTCAGCGCACCCGCGACTCCCGCCACCGCGACCGGACCCGCCGCGGCGGCGTCGTAGCGCCGTCGCGGACCGCGCCCGGTGTGCACCACGGGCGCCGTGGCGGCGCCGCGCAGTGCTGCCCACTCCGAAAGCAAAGGGGCGCAGACGGTACCAGGCCGGGCCATACGGTCAGCTCCCGTCCCGACCGGCAGTACCGGTCCCGTTCGAGCGCGGGCTGTCGACGCTGCGGCCCTCGCCGTGCGAGGCGGTCGAGGTGCTGCCGCGGAGCGAGTCGGCGCCGTCCTCACCGAATGCGTCTGCGCGCCGGCGCCGCTGGACGGCCGCTCCGCCGGTTGCCTGGGACATGGCCGGTGCGGACACCGCCGCCGCGGCCACCCGCTCGTCCGATGCGGTCTGTCGCCGCAGATACCGCCCCAGCGCCCAGATCGGGAACACCAGCCGGTACAGGTGGTAGTTGATGTAGAAATCGCCGGGGAATCCGGTTCCGGTGAACAGGTCCTCGTCCCAGCCGCCGTCGGGTCGCTGTGTGCGCACCAGCCAGTCGATGCCGCGGCGTACGGCGGGAGAGTCGTGTTCCTCGGCGGCCAGCAGGGCCAGCAGCGCCCACGCGGTCTGCGAGGCGGTGGATTCGCCGCGGCCGACCCATTCCGGCTCCCGATAGGAGCGCAGATCCTCACCCCATCCGCCGTCGGCGTTCTGATGGTTCTCCAGCCAGCGCACCGCCGCGCGGATCGTCGTCGACCGCGGGCTCGTGCCTGCCGCGACCAGCGCCGGTACCGCCGCGCCCGTGCCGTAGACGTGGTTGGCGCCCCAGCGTCCGAACCAGGAGCCGTCGGACTCCTGATGATCGAGCAGCCAGCGCACGCCGCGCCGGCATGCGCGATCACCGCTGCGGCCGACCACAGCCAGCATCTCCACCACGTGCGCGGTCACATCGGCCGAGGGCGGATCGGTGACGGCGCCGAAATCGCAGAACGGCAGTTTCGTCGGCAGGATCGAGGTGTTGTCGGCGTCGAAGGCGCCCCACCCGCCGTCGGCGGACTGCATGCCGACCGTCCAGCGCACCGCGCGTTCGATCGCGGTATCCAGTGCACGGCGGTCCGGATGCGAAACCTGATGCAGCGCAATGACGATCTCGGCCGTGTCGTCGGTGTCCGGGTAGACGTCGTTGGCGAATTCGAACGCCCAGCCGCCGGGTTCCAGATGCGGCCGGCGCACCTGCCAGTCGCCGCCGGCGGTGATCTGCTCACCCAGCAGCCAGTCGGTGGCCCGCAGCACCGCCGGATCGTCCGGCGCCACCCCGCCGTCCAGCAGCGCGGCGGTCGCCAATGCGGTATCCCACACCGGTGACTGGCAGGCTTCGAGCCGCCGTATCTCGCCCTCCGGTGTCTGTTCGCGGACGACGAATCCGTCCAGGCCCGCGATGCCCGCCCGCATCGCCGGATGATCGAGCGGATAGCCCAGAAGGTGCAGGGCCAGTAGCGAATACACCCACGGCGGCTGAATTCCGCCCCAGCCGCCGTCGGCCTCCTGGCGGGCCAGAATCCACTCCGCGGCGTGCCGCATCGCCACATCGCGCAGCGGATTCAGCGGCAGTCGCGCGTAGGTGTGCAGCACCGTGTCGACCCGCTGGAACACTCCGGCCAGGGAGGTGAGGGGCGCGCGGCGGGCCCGGGGCGCGCCGGTCCGCAATTCGTCGATGCCGAACGGCAGCGGGCGGCACGGCCGCAGTGTGGCCACCACGGTCAACGGCACCACGGTCTGGCGGGCCCAGCATCCCCAGTCGTAGATGTTGAGCGGAAACCAGGACGGGAACAGCACGAGCTCCGGTGGCAGATTCGGCAGATCGTCCCAGGACCACAACCCGAACAGCGCCAACCAGATTCGGGTGAAGACCCGCGACGCCTCGATCCCGCCTTCGGCGCGCACGAAGTCGGCGGCGGCGCGCATATGCGGTGCGGCGGGGTCGTCGCCGGCCAGCCGCAGGGCCACCCACGCCTCGGCGGTGGTCGACAGGTCGCCGGGTCCGCCGTGGAAGGTCGCCCACGTCCCGTCGGCGCGCTGCTGTGATCGGATCCAGCGCGCCGCCGGCTCGGTCACGTCCGGGGTGGAGATGCCGAGGAACTCCCGCAGCAGCAGATCTTCGGCGTCCATCGTCACATTGGTCGCCAATTCGCCTTTCCACCAGCCCTGTTCGTGCTGGGACGAGCGCAGCAGCCGCACCGCCGCGTCGGTGGCGGCGCGGACCACGCTCAGTTCGTCGGCGCCAGGCGCCGGATCGACTGCTGCCCGCCAGTTCGCTGCCGCATTGCCGGTGTGGGTGACTGTCATTCCTATGCACTCCGTTCCACGATGAAATCCGCCAGGTCGCAGAGCTCCCGGCGGTATTCGGGGGTCAGGGTGACCGTGGTGAGGGCCTGCTGGGCGGTGCGCACCCGCCGCCGGGCCTCGGCCCGTGCCCAGCGCCGGCCACCGGCGGTCTCGACCATGTCGGCGGCGGCCCGCAGATCGTGCTCGCTCGGTTCGCCCGATTGCGCCAGCCACTGCGCCAGCGCTTGCCCGGCCGGGCGGCCGGATTCCAGGCACCAGGTGACCGGCAGCGACTTCTTGCGCGAGCGCAGATCCGAGAACACCGGTTTGCCGGTCACCGCCGGATCGCCCCAGATGCCGAGCAGATCGTCGACGAGCTGGAAGGCGAGGCCGATGTTGTCGCCGTAGGCCTGCAGCGCCGCGACCGTCGCCGGTGGCGCCCCGGCCAGGACGCCGCCGACCGCGGCACTCGCCGAGAGCAGCGCCGCGGTCTTGCCCATGGCCATGCGGATACATTCGGCCAGGCCCACGTCGTTGCGATGTTCGAAGTCGACGTCGGCGGCCTGGCCGATGATCAGCTCCTGAGTCGCCTTCCCGACCAGCCGGGCCGCCGCCATCGCATGCGGGGAGCCGGAATCGAGCAGCACCTCGTGCGACAGCGAGAGCATCGCGTCGCCGGCCAGCACCGCGACCGCATCTCCCCACACCGCCCACACCGTCGGGCGATGCCGGCGGGTGGCGTCGCGATCCATCAGGTCGTCGTGTACGAGCGAGAAGTTGTGCACGAGTTCGACCGCCACCGCACCGGGGATTCCGCAGAGTCCGTCGCCGCCGGCGGCGTGGGCGGCGAGCATGGTCAGCCGCGACCGCACCGATTTGCCGCTGTCGGCGACGACCGGGCGGCCGTGTTCGTCGCAGAAGCCGAGGTGATAGGCGACCACCGGCCGGATCGCGTCGTCGAGCCGTCCGACGGCGTCGGACAGCGCCGACCGGACGGCATGACCGTCGGCATCGACCGTGGACAGGGTTGTCACCGTCATCTGATCACCTCCGATATCCGCGTGCGAGGTTCGGGCGTACCGGTGCGCTCGGCGGCACCGGCGCGGGGACGGGGCCCCGCCAGATGCGAAATGACTTCGGCCGCAGCGGCTTCCCCGCTGCGCACGGCGCCCTCCATGGTCGCGGGCCAGCCGGTGTCGGTCCACGCGCCGGCCAGCGCCAGGCCGGGCAATGCGGTGGCCGCGGGCGGACGCAGCCGCGCGCTGCCCGGCGCGGGCCGGAACGTCGCATGGCGTTCGCGAGTGACGAAGAAGTCGGCCACCTGTGCCGTACGAGCGGCGGGCAGCAGCTGTTCGAGGGCGGGCAGGAATTCCCGGCGCAGCTCGGCGACCGGGCGATCGACGAAGGCGTCGGCGGCGGAGACGGAGACGGCCAGATACTGCGCGCCGGCGGGAAGCGGGCTCGCTGCTCCCGCCGGGCGAGGGTTGTCGGTCGCAGCCGCGCCGCGGGGGTCTGCCTCGGTGCGCAACCCGGATGCATCGGTCCGGTCGAACACCCACTGCACGACCGTGCCGACACCCGCTCGCAGCGGTTCGTCCATCACCTGCCGGTCGTAGATCACATGGATGTTGACGATCGGCGAACTTCCCAGGGCCGCAGGCCAATTCGCGGGCAGATCCATCGCCTCGGCGGGCAGCAGCGCCTGCGCCGCCGTCGGGGGCACCGCCGAGACGACCGCGTCGGCGGCATATTCGCTGTCGCCGGTGTGCACCGACCAGCCGGCCCCGACCCGGCGGACGGCCGTGACCTTCTGGTGGATCACCGTCGCGCCCGCCGCGGTGAGCGTCGCCTGTCCGGCGTCGCCGTGCAACTGGCGCAACGGGATACGCGACCAGCCGATATCCGCCGCGTCCGAGTCGGTGAGCAAGCCGACCTGGAATACGGTGGCGGCCAATGCCAGCGATACGTCGTCGGCCCGGGCGTTGAGGGTGGCGATGCCGACCAGATCCCACAGGCTGTCGACGGCGTCGCGATCCTGACCGTGCGCACGCAACCAGTCGCCGAAACTCGTTGCGTCCGTGCGGGGGTCGGTGGTGTCGACGGCTCGCAGTGCCAGCGCGGCCCGGACGAACCGTAGCCGCGCGCCCGGCGACAACCAGGGGTAACGCAGGAGCGCCCAGCTCAGATGCAGCGGCGCCGGCAGCGGCAACCGCCGCAACCTGCCCACCCGTCCGCCGCCGGATACCGGGATGTCGAGGCGCGGTTGCAGCCGGACCGCATCGCGCATGCCGAGCCGATCCAGCAGCGCGAGATAGCGGTCGCAGCAGCGCAGGAATACGTGCTGGCCGTTGTCGATCCACAGCTCACCACGGAGGAACGAATGCGTCAGCCCGCCCAGCCAGGGCCGGGATTCGAACAGCCGCACCGCATATCCGGCGTCCGCGCAGCGCAGGGCCGCGGTCATCCCCGCGAGCCCACCGCCCACCACGGCCACCCGCGCCGTCATCGCGGGCCCCACCCGAATGTGGTCATCGAATACTGCAGTAGCGCGCCGGAGGCGACGCGCGTCTTCTCCCGTCCGCTCAACGACAGCCGCCGGTCGTAGACGGCCACCGGATTGGCGCGGATGCGCTCGTTGAGCCGCCGGTAGATACCCGCCATCGCCGCACAGCAGGCGGCACTGCGGCCGTCCAGATGCGGAATCAGGCGCAACCCCAGGCAGTACCAGTTCTCGGCGCGCTCGGCGCCGGTGCGGATCAGCGCGGCCAGTCCGCCGTTGGGATCGTCGAGCGCCCCACCGGCGTCGAGTTCCAGCTGGACGCCGAAGCGCCGCAGTTCGTCCCGGGGCAGATAGACGCGGCCGTTGCCGAGATCCTCGCGGATATCGCGCAGAATGTTGGTCTGCTGCAACGCGATCCCGAGCTGATCGGCGTACAGCGGCGCGCACGGATCGCCGCCGGAGCCGAAGATCGACAGGCACAAGCGGCCCACCGCCCCGGCCACGCAGCGGCAGTAGTGGGTCAGCTCGTCGAAATCGGTGTAGGTGACGCCGTCGACATCGGCCTGCACCCCGTCGATCAGTTCGCCGAACGCGCCCAGTGGCACCGGATAGCGCCGAGCGGTGTCGGCGACGGCGAACAGCACCGGATCATCGGTTCCGGCGCCGCCGGTGACCTTGTCCAATTCCTTGCGCAACAGGGTCAGCGCCTCGGTTTTGGCGGCCGGTTCGCCCTGCTCGTCGCCGATATCGTCGATGCGCCGTGCCAGCGCGTAGAGCGCGCACAGCGCCGAGCGCTTCTCCGGGGGGAGCAGCCGGATGCCGTAGTAGAAGTTCTTGGCCTCGGTGCGGGTGATCCGTTCACAGGTGTCATAGGCCGCCGCCGTGGTCGTCCCGGTCGCGATAGTGCTCACTGCGGCACCACCGTGGCCTTGCCGAGCAGCGTGACCATCGAGGCCACGGTGTCGACGTGCCGGGGCCGCACCGGCTGGCTCCACACGTCGCCCTCGGCCACGCGCAGCGCCCGCGCGGTCGCGCAGCCGCCCGCGAGATATCCCGAGACCGCGAGCCGGGCCCATCCGGTGAGCCGGGCGACCAGCGGAGCGCCTTCGCCGAGCATCGCTTCGCAGCGTTCGACCTGGGTGAGCACCACCGTCCGGCACGCCGGATCATCCGGTCCGCCGTTGGCCAGCGCCGCTTCCGCCACCCCGGCCGCGGCCAGATCGTCCTGCGGCAGATAGACGCGCCCGGCCGCGTAGTCCTCGGCCACGTCCTGGCAGTGCTCGAGTACCTGCAGGGCCGAGCACACCCGGTCCGACAGTGCCACCGTGTCCGGCGTGGACTGGTCGAAGACCGCCAGCACCAAGCGGCCCACCGGATTCGCCGACAGCCGGCAGTAGCCGAGCAGATCCTCGAAGGTGGCGTAGCGGCCGACGCGCTGATCGAGCAGATTCGCCTCGATCAGTTCCTGGAACGCCTCCTGCGGCAGATCGCACGCCGCCACGGTGGGGGCCAGCATCTGCAGCACCGGATCGTCGGGTGTGCGACCCTGGTAGAGACCGGCGAGGTCGGCGCGCAGCGTCAGCAGGTGCGACACACGATCGCCGGGGGCTGCGTCGCCGACCTGGTCGATTAACCTGGTGGCTGCGTAGACCGCGTGCAGGTGCCGGCGTGGTTCGCGCGGCAACCACCGCAGCGCGACGGGAAAGTTCTCTTCCTTTTCACGGGCCCGCAGCCAGCGGGCCGGGGCTGTCGCTGCGTCCATGATTCGATGGTGAACGCAACACAGGGCTCAAATCTTCAACCGTTGAAGTGATTCCGGTTGGCGTTTTTTGTATCCGGAAGATAATCGAGTCGGAGAGGACTCGAATGAGCGATTCCCATAATGAAATTCCGATAACACCGGAGGCATTGGAGCAGCTTTCGGAGGAACTCGACGCTAGGATGCCCGATCTTCTGGACGAGGTCCGTGACCTGCTCGCCGCCGAGTGGCCCGACTACGCGCGCTATCTCGACGACCATCGTCCCGAGGTGGCCGAGGTCGGCGTGCTGTTCGTCCATCGGCTGCTGCACTTGGCCGAACACGGCCCGCGCACAGGAGTTTCCGCTGGTGAGGGCGTTCCGCCACCGACGCAGCTGGTTTTCGAACAGGTCGGCCGCCAGCAACTGCAGGACGGCGCGGACCTGTCCGATCTGCTCGGCGCGTACCAGGTCGGCGCCCGCGCGGCCTGGCATCACGTCGCGGAAACGGCGCTGAAACTCGACCTGGGGCCGGAGGTGCTCGCGGTGCTGGCGGAGGCCGTTTTCGCCTTCGTCGACGAATTCTCCGCGGCCTCCGCGCACGGTTATGTGCTCGAACAATCCGCGTCCAGCGCGGCCCGGGAACGCCATCGCGAGGAATTGGCGGAAATGTTGCTTTCCGGGCGTTCCGACACCATCGGAATCCGGCTGGCCGCCGAGCGCGCGGGCTGGCAATTGCCCCCCGAGGTCGCGGTGGTGCTCGCCGATCCGGCCGATGCGCGCTCCTGCGGGGTAGTGGAACATCTCGGCGGTCACTGCCTGCCGATCCGGCGCGACGACGCGGTCGGGGCGATCGTGCCCAGTCCGATGCTGGGCGGGCGGATCACGCGGCTCGTCGCCGCGCTACGGGGCTGCGACGCGGTGATCGGTCATCCGCTCACGCTGGACCTGCTGCCGACCGGTATGCGGATCGCTCGCACCGCGCTGCGATTGCGCAAGGCGGGTGTGCTGTCCGGATCGCCGGTCGTGGTCGCCGAGGAACTCGACACCATCATCGCCAATCGCGACGAATGGCTGCTGGAAACGCTGCGAGCCCAAGTGCTGCAACCACTTCGGGAGCTGCCCGACGGTAAGCGCGACCGGCTGGTCGAAACGCTGCGCAGCTGGCTGTGGAACATGGGCGACCGGCACGCGGTCGCCGACGATCTGCACATCCACCCGCAGACCGTGCGTTACCGCATGGACCGGCTGCACGATCTGCTCGGAGAGCGCCTGAATTCGCCGCGCGAGCGGGCCCGCATGTATCTGGCGCTGGTCTGGGATCAGCCGCACGGACGAGCGGGTTGAGTACGCGAGTTCTCAGCCGATCAGCGCGTGCGCGACGGCATAGCCGAGCAGTGCGGCACCCAGTCCGGCGATCACGCTGATCACCACATTCATCGCGGCGTAGAACACGGCGCGCTGTTCGAGCAGCCGGACCGTCTCATAGCCGAAGGTGCTGTAGGTGGTGAGCGCCCCGCAGAATCCGGTGCCGGCGAACGCCAGCACCGGGCTGCCGGCCGCACCACCGGTGAGCGCGCCCAGAATGAGGCAGCCGACGATGTTGACCGTCAGCGTGCCCCACGGAAACAGGCTGTCGTGGCGTGCCTGAACGAAGCGATCGGTGAGATAGCGGGCCGGGGCACCGAGCACCGCACCGGCGAAAACCAGGACGACGGTCACCGCGCCTCCCCTCGAATCACCTTGCGAAGCACCGTCATTCGCGTCACCGTCACCCCGGCGAGCACCGCGAGCAGCGCGCTCAACAACGTCGCGGCCAGATAGACGAACGCCGTCACGGCCGAACCGGGCTGCAGCAGATTGCGGATCTCGACGGCGTAGGTGGAGAAGGTGGTGAACCCGCCCAGAAATCCGACTCCGAGGAACGGCCGCACCAGTCGATGCGCCGACCACACTTCGGTGATCAGGACCATCAGCACGCCGATGGCCAGGCAGCCGAGGACGTTCTCGGTGAAGGTGCCCCAGGGGAACTGCCCGGGGCGGGTCGGCAGCAGCTGGGTCAGGCCGTAGCGGGCCAGACCGCCCAATCCGCCACCCAGCCCGATCACCGCCAGCACGGCGCCGTGTTCGCGCAGCAGTTCGCGCCGCTGGGACGGGACGTGCAGATCGATATCGGGATCGACCGGCCGGTCGGCGGATGCGCCGGGCCGGGGCTCCTCGCGGCGTAGTTCGGTCAACGACGGACTCCTACTCGAACACGGACATGGCGGTACCTCGAGTAGGGACTGTTGGCGATCGTCCGATCACGGTTGCTCCGGCGGCTGCGCCGAAGTGGCGAGCCCCACCGCCACGTCGGACAGAATAGCGAATCCGGCCGGACTCGCTCACACCCGCGATACCGGCGTACCTCCGGTGTCGGTGACCAGCGGCGCCAGCGCGGAGGACCGCATCCGCGTCACCACCGCGCTGGCCGGGCGGGCCAGCAGCAGACTGACGGCCGCGGCGACCGGAATGGCCAGGATCGCCGAGGCCACGACGTCGTGCGGATAATGACCGCCGACGTAGACCCGGCTGAAGGCCAGGACGACCGCCAAGACCGCCGTGATCCAGCCCAGCCGCCGATCCAGCAGATACAGCGCCGCGACGGTCGCCGCGGCGGTGGTGGTGTGGCCGCTGGGGAACGAATAGTCGCTCGGCACCGGGCACGTCTCGATGATGTAGGCGGTCGGCACGCCCCGGCACGGGCGCGGTTCGGCGACGATCACCTTCACCACCTCGGCGACCAGATAGGCGATCACCACGCTCACCGGAGCCAGCAGCGCCAGCGCCATCGACCGGTCGTCGCGGCGGCGGGCCTGCCACCAGCCGATCACCATCAGCACCGCGAACACCGCCAGGCCGGCATCGGTCAACCACAGCATCGTGTCGTTGAGCCACCGGGTGTGGTCGGCGAAATCGGTGATGGTGGTGAACAGCGGCCGATCGAATCCAGGGCCACCGGATGCCATCGGGGCCGGGGAGGGGGTCGTCAACGCATATCCGATCTGGTCTGCCCGGGACGCCGGGGGAGGATGGGAAACGTACTGCGATCATTTCTACCGTGTTCGCCCGGTGGGCACGGTTTCGACCACTGCCGTCGACCTCCGCGTCACCTCGATCGCGTACCTGGCCGCTGTGGATTGCGGCGGATGCCGGACCGCCTCGACCGGTGCCATACGCTGGCCGCATGACCGAGTCTGCTCCCACCGCGCTGCGCATCGGCTACGTCCCGGGCGTCACCGTCGCCAAGTGGGCGCGGGTGTGGGCCGAACGCTTCCCCGACGTCCCGCTCGACGTGATCGCGGTGCCGCAGGCCCAGCAGCGCGAGGCGCTGGCGCAGGGACGGGTCGACATGTGCTTCGTCCGGTTGCCGATCGAACGCGAAGGGCTGCACGCGATTCCGCTCTACCACGAGGTCGCGGTGGCGGTGGTGCCCAAGGATCATCCGATCGGACTGTTCGACGAGGTGAGTCTGGCCGATCTGGACGGCGAGCGGATGCAGGACGCGACCGATCTCGACGCCGTGGGCGACACCGTCGAGTTGGTGGCCGCGGTCGGCGGGGCGGCGGTGGTGCCGCAGTCGCTCGCGCGGCTGCATCATCGCCGCGACCTGATCTATCGTCCGCTCACCGATGTCGACCCCACGCAGATCGCCCTGTCCTGGCCGATCGAGGACGCGGTCGAACTCGCCGAGGAATTCATCGGTGTCGTGCGGGGCCGCACCGCACGCAGTTCCCGGACCACCGGTGAACGGGATCGGCGCGGCCGCCAGGAGTCCGGCACGCGCGCCGAAGGTGGTGCGGCACAGCGCGGTAGGAGCCGGGGCGAGAGTGGTGCGAAACCGGCCGCGCGCCGGGGCGGCGCCGCGAAGCCGGGGCGGGCGGGTAAGGCCGGCGGCCCCCGGAAACGACGCGGCCGCTGAGGCGGAACCTCAGCGGCCGGTCGAAACAGGATGGCGCGAAGCGGATTCAGCGCGGCTTGCGCTGGATGATCGAATCGCGGATCAGCACGGCCGCCAGCGCGACGGCGAAACCGATCAGGAAGATGTATCCGGTGTAACCGGTGCCGGAGGTGTGGCCCTGCTGGTTCTCGAACAGCATGGCCAGCAGGATCACGACGACGACCCATCCGGCGATACGGAAGGTGCGCCGCGATTCACCGCTCCAGCCCCAGGCGGCGGAGGGAACCTCGGCGGGATCGACCTTGGTGACGACGCCGGCGCTCTTGGCGGGTTCCAGTTCCGTGGCGGCCACGTTCGCTCCCATCATTTCCGTGTGCGCTGCGGCTCGCGTGCGCGGAGTACGCCGTGAGGTCCGCAGGTCGTGAAGGTATCTGTCGAGAATATGTTTGCATACGACCGGCCGTCGTAGCCAGCGGGGTGACGTCCGCGGCGATTCACCGTGGACAATGAGTGCGTGTCCGACATCGTGAAAGTTCTGCTGCTGGGCAGCACCGGCTCCATCGGCACCCAGGCATTGGAGGTCGTCGCCGCCAATCCGGACCGATTCCAGGTGGTCGGACTGGCCGCGCGCGGCGGCAATACCGACCTGCTGGCCGAGCAGATCCGCGCCACCGGCACCGACAACGTGGCCGTCGCCGATCCGGCCGCGGCTGCGAAACTCGGTGTGGCCCTGGCCGGTCCGGACGCGGCGACCGAACTCGTGCGCCGCACCGACGCCGACGTGGTGCTCAACGCCCTGGTCGGCGCGCTGGGGCTGCGGCCGACGCTCGCGACCCTGGAATCGGGGCGGCGCCTGGCACTGGCCAACAAGGAATCGCTGGTCGCGGGCGGCAGCCTGGTGACGCGGGCCGCCACTCCCGGGCAGATCGTGCCGGTCGACTCCGAACACTCCGCGATGGCGCAATGCCTGCGCGGCGGGCGCGCCGACGAGGTCGCGCGGCTGGTGCTCACCGCCTCCGGCGGCCCGTTCCGGGGCTGGACCGCGGAAATGCTGGAATCGGTGCGCCCCGAGGAGGCCAAGGCCCATCCCACCTGGTCGATGGGTCTGATGAACACCCTCAATTCGGCCACGCTGGTGAACAAGGGCCTCGAACTGATCGAGGCGCACATGCTGTTCGGCATCGACTACGACAAGATCGATGTCACGGTGCATCCGCAGTCGATCGTGCACTCGATGGCGACCTTCACCGACGGCTCCACCCTCGCCCAGGCCAGCCCGCCGGATATGAAACTCCCGATCGCGCTGGCGCTCGGCTGGCCGGACCGGGTCCCCGGCACCCTCGCCCCGATCGACTTCGGCACGGCGTTCACCTGGGAATTCGAACCGGTCGACACCGTAGTCTTCCCCGCGGTCGAACTGGCTCGCGCGGCGGGTAAGGCCGGCGGCAGCGTCACCGCGGTCTACAACGCGGCCAACGAGATCGCGGTCCAGGCCTTCCTCGACGGTGCGCTCCGATTCCCGGATATCGTGCGCACGGTCGCGCGGGTGGTCGAGTCGGCCGACCGCTGGGCCGCGGAACCCAGTACCTTGGACGAGGTGCTCGCGGCGGATGCGTGGGCGCGACAGCGTGCGCGCACGCTCGTGAGCAACTGATTCAGGAGGGTTCCATACCGCATGGGCTTCGCGATCGGATTCGTGCTGTTCGCCCTCGGCATCACGGTATCGGTGGCGCTACACGAATGTGGCCACATGTGGGCGGCGCAGGCCACCGGCATGCAGGTGCGCCGCTACTTCGTCGGCTTCGGGCCGAAGGTGTTCTCCTTCCGCCGCGGTGAGACCGAATACGGCCTCAAGGCGCTGCCGCTGGGCGGTTTCTGCGATATCGCGGGCATGACCGCGCTGGACGAGGTACCACCCGAGGACCTGCATCGCGCGATGTACCGGCAGGCCACCTGGAAGCGCCTGGTGGTGATGTTCGGCGGCATCGCGATGAACTTCATCCTGGGCTTCCTGCTGATCATGCTGCTCGCGGTGGCCTGGGGGCTGCCGCGGCTGGATTCGCCGCCGGCCACCCAGATCTACCCGGCCGGTTGTGTGCCCGCACAGAACCCCGACGGGTCGACGCAGAAGTGCACCGGCCCCGGCCCGGCCGAACGCGCCGGACTGCAGCGCGGCGACCTGGTGACCGCGATCGACGGCAAGCCCGTCAAGACCTGGGACGACTTCCGCTCGATTACCGAGAAGGCGAGCGGCCCGGTCGTCTACACCGTGAAGCGTGACGATCGGACGCTGCAGATTCCGGTGACCCCGGAGCGGGTGGCGACCTATCCGCTGAAGTCCACGGACAGTTCCGAGCGGGTCACCACGCCGGTGTACGTGAGTAAAGTCGGTGTGGCACAGGACTTCTACCTGCCGGTCAAACACAACATCGTCTCCGCGGTGCCGGCGTCGGTCGCCTTCACCGGTGACATGTTCGGCCGCACCTTCGCCTCGCTGGCGCAGATGCCGAGCAAGGTGGTCAGCCTGTGGCACGCGGTCACCGGCGGCCAGCGCGATGCCGACACTCCCGTCAGCGTCTACGGTGCCAGCAAGATCGGCGGCGAAACCGCCGAACACGGGCTGTGGGGTGCGTTCGTGCTGGTGCTGGCCAGCCTGAACTTCTTCCTCGGCGCGTTCAACCTGCTGCCGCTGCTGCCGCTGGACGGCGGCCATATCGCGGTGGTGATCTTCGAGAAGCTGCGCAACATGTGGCGCAACCGCAAGGGCCTGCCCAACGGCGCTCCGGTCGACTACATGAAGCTGCTACCAGCCACCTACATCGTGGTGGTGATCGGCGGTGCGTACATGATCCTCACCCTGGTCGCCGACATCGTGAACCCGATCAAGCTGTTCCCGTAGCGAATTCGGCGTGCGCGCGGCCGATCGCCAGATCGCGCAGGCGCATCCAGTCCAGAGCCGGTGCGGCCGGGCGTATTCCGGGGCGATTCCGCGGCACCCGCACGCGCAGGGCGCCCGGTTCGACGGCACATCGCACCGGCGTGTCGAGCAGCAGCGATTCTCCGTCGACGCCCACGGGGATCGATGCGCCACCGGCCTCGACGACGACGACGGCGGACGCGGTCTGCTGCGTCAGGCCGCGACTGTGCGTGCGGCGGATCAGACCCACGGCCGAGCGGGTATCCGAGACCGAGACCGTGACCGCCCCGAGCACGCCGCGGTCGAGGCGGTCGCGGCGGCTCAGCCCGGCGAGATCGCTGGTGCCGTAGGGGTTGTTGCTCACCAGCACCGCTTGCGGGCCGATCACCGTGGTGGCGCCGATATGAGCGATCAACCGGGTTCCGCTGTGGCCGGCGAGCAGATCGGGGAGCAGGCGCAGGACGGTCGCGGTCTTGTCGTCGCGGTAGGCGGGGCTGCGCACGATTTCGGCGTAGACGCCGAACGAGGCGTTGTTGACGAACGGTCGGCCGTTGATGCGGCCCAGGTCGACGCGCATCTCCACACCGTCGCGCAAGGCGTCGAGCCCGGTCGCCGGATCGGCGCCGCCGAGCCCGAGGTCCAGCGCGAAATGGTTGCGGGTGCCCGCGCTGAGCACCAGGAACGGCAGGTCGTGGGCGGCCGCGACATCCGCCACGAGGGCTTGGGTTCCGTCGCCGCCCGCGACGCCCAGCAGATCCGCGCCGCGTTCGACGGCCTCGCGGGCCAAGGCGGCCACATCGACGCTGCCCTCCAGCAGGACGACCTCCGCGCCGAGTTCCTCGGCCCGGCGCCGGAGATCGAATTTCGCGACCTTCCCGCCGCCGGATCGCGGATTCATGATCAGGAACGGTCGCCGCGGTGGCGGCGCGGCGTATTCGACCGCGGTTGTGTACGTGACGATGGGGCGCAGCGCACGGTGGGCGGACACCACGGCGGCCAGGGCTGCCGCGCCCGTCAGCAGTACCACCCACAGCAGGCCGGCGCGCACGAACATCACGAGCACCACGATCGGCGTCGCGACCGCCACCGCCGCCGACAACCAGCGCAGGACGCCGCGCGCGCTCACGAACCAGTACAGCGCCGCCACGGTCACCACCATGCCGCCGGCGCCGATGATCAGCACCACGAGAGTGCCCAGGAGTCCGGCGAACACCACCGGCACCACGACCGTCACCGCGGCGAAGACGAATGCGGCTCGCGCCCAGCGATTTCGGCCACGCAGGTCTTGACGACCGTTCGCGGTGCCGGTCGCTGCACGGTGTGTGTCCGGCCGGTCGGGGGTGTGATCCATGGCGTGCCTCGTCCCGGAGTTCAGGTGTCGGCCGGGTGGCCGGATCGGTGCCGGAAGGGTCCAGGCCGGTGATCGGCTCGGCGACGACCGGCCTCAGCCGGTCCGGGCTCGCAGCGGCGCCACCGCTACCGCGGCGTTCAACGGCTCCGGCGGTGTACTGCGGCGAATGTGGCGGCGCCGCAGCGCCTTCTCCGCCTCGACGGCGATCGGGATCAGCAGCGACCAGCCGAGACAGGCCAGCCACTGCCCACCCGTCAGCGACCTCGTCATCAGCAGGTCCTGCAGAAAGCCCAGCTGCACGGCCAGGACGGTGACCACGACCGGTATCGACAGAATCTTCAGGGCGCCGAGAATCGGTGCGGTGAAACCGGATTCGGGGTCGCGGCGCATCGCCAGTCCGGCGAGGACAGAGCCCAGCGACAACACCACGAAGGTCGTCGTCATCGGCACCGAGGCGGTGTCCGTGCTCATCTCGCCGGGCGCCAGCAGCATGGCGGCGAGGGCGACCGCGAACTGCAGCACACCGTAGATCAGCCACTGCGTGAACGCGGTCCGGTTGGCGATCGGCATCGCCGGATCGCGGGGCGGTTTGTTCATCAGATTCGGTGGCGGGGGATCGGTCATGATGACCGCCACCGGGAACAGCGTGATGAAGAAGTGCTGGAACAGCACCATCAGCGGGGTCAGCGCGACACCGTGGTTGATGTCGAAGATGCTGGCCACCAGAAACAGCAGCACCAGGGAAAACAGTTTCGACATCTGGTACCGGATGTAGGACACGATCTTGTCGTAGATGCTGCGGCCCAGGCGAATCGCGGTGATCAGGGTCCCGAAGTTGTCGTCGGTGAGCACCATCTTGCCCGCCTGTTTGGTGACCTCGCTGCCCGAACCCATCGCGACGCCGATATCGGCCTTCTTCAACGCGGCGGCATCGTTGACCGCGTCGCCGGTCATCGCCACCACCGCGCCGCCACGTTGCATCACGCCGGCCAGCCGCAACTTGTCCTGTGGGGTCACCCGGCCGAATACGTGCAGATGCGGCAGCGCCTCGGCCAGTTGCTCGTCGGTCATGGCTTGCAGTTCGGCGCCGCCGACCGCCCCCGGCCCCAGCCCGAGCTCGGCTCCGATCGCGGCGGCGGTGATCGCGTGGTCGCCGGTGATCATGCGCACGTCGATGCCCGCCTCGTGGGCGATGCGCACCGATTCGACCGCCTCGGGCCGCAGCGGGTCGATGATGCCCGCCATGCCGACGAAGGTGAGATCCTCGACCATCGACATGGGGTCGGCCCGTGCGGCGTCCTGCTGACCGTCGAGGATCCGGGCAGCGAAGGCCAGGACGCGAAGCCCCTGCTCCGACATGGTGCGCATCGCGGCGGTGATCTCGGCGCGCGCCTCGTCGATCGGCACCTCGGTGCGGCCCGGGCGGTACGCGCTCGCGCAGCGGGCCAGGACCATATCGGGTGCGCCCTTGACCAATTCGACGAATCGAGTCTCACCGTCGACGCGCAGATGGTGGAAGGTCGCCATGAATTTGTAGGCCGAGTCGAAGGGCACCGCGACGACGCGCGGGTAGTCGCGGCGGGTGAGCGGAGCGTCGATGCCGAGTTTGGCCGCCAGAACCACCAGCGCGGCCTCGGTCGGATCGCCGACCACCTCCCCGGTGTCGGACACGGTGGCATCGCTGTCCAGGCACAGCCCGTAGGCGAGCAGGGTGAAATCCGGGGTGTCCGCGCCGGCGGCCTCGGTGACGGTTCCGTTCTTGCTGTAGCCCTCTCCGGTCACGCCGTACCACCGGCAGTGGAAGAACAGCGAGCGCACCGTCATCTGGTTCATGGTCAGGGTGCCGGTCTTGTCCGAGTTGATGGCGCTGGTCGCGCCCAGCGTCTCGACATCGGTGAGGTTCTTGACCACGGCCTTGGCGTCGGCGAGACGGCGGGCGCCGTAGGCCAGCATCGCCTGGACGAAGGTCGGCAGCCCGGTGGGAATCGCGGAGACGCCCATCGAAATGCCCAGCAGCAGTACCGCTGTCACATCCTGACCGCGCAGCGCGCCGATCACCACGATGATCGCCACCGCCGTCCACGCGATCACACCCAGCAGTTTCGTCAGCGAATCCAGCTCCCGCTGCAGCGGTGACCGCGACGGGGCGACCGCGGACAGCATGGACGCGATCCGTCCCATCTCGGTGTTCATCCCGGTTTCGGTCACCACCATGGTCGCGGTTCCTCGGGTGATCGAGGTGTTCTGATAGACCATGTCGCCGCGGTCGCCGAGCGGCACGTCCGCGGCGGCGAGGGTGCCGGGATCCTTGGCGACGGGGGCGCTTTCACCGGTGAGCGCCGCCTCCTGGGTTTCGAGGGTCGCGGAGGTGACGAGCCGGCCGTCGGCGGGGACGATATCGCCGGCTTCGAGCTGGACGATATCGCCGGGCACCAGCTCGAGCGCGTCGAGCTGGATCAGCACTCCGTCGCGCAGTACCCGCGCCTGCGGCGACTGCATCTTCGCCAGGGCGTCCACGCTCGCGCGCGCCACGAGTTCCTGCCGCGTGCCGAGCACCACGTTGAGTACGACCAGCACCGCCACCACGACGGCGGTCGGAATCTCGCCGATGACGACGCTGACCACCACCACCGCGATCAACATCAGGTTCATCGGATCCCGGAGCTGGCGCAGCGCGACGGTCCACGGCGCCGGTGCGGGTTCGGCGGCTATCTCGTTGGGGCCGTAGCGTCGACGCCGCTCCTCGGCCGAGGCGGAGGTGAGTCCGGCGTGCCGGTCCGAGGACAGCGCCGCCACCACGGCGTCGGCGTCGCGGGCGTGCCAATCGGCCGGTTCGGGAGCCGGCGGACCCGCCGACGAACTCTGGGGCACCGCTTGTGTGGCCGCCATAACGCTCGTCCTTTCCCTCGGCGCGCGAATCCTCCTCAGATGACCGTTACCGGGTGGGTGCCGCGCGGACGGATGCGAGGCGAGGGCGCCGCTGTTCCGGCCGGCCGGATGCTGATCGCTTGCCGCGCCGCCTTCTCGACCAGAAGGGGGACGAAGTCGTGTACTCGTGCATCGGAGAACCGCTTGTGGATGCCGCGCACGATGAGTTCTATGTCCCCGGGCGGGACGGACGGGTGGCTGGCGATCAGCCGCCCGATGACTTGTTCGACCTGAATCAATTCCTCATCGCCGGTCATCGGTCCATCGTCTGCCCGGCGACGAAGCCCGTCAAGGCACGAATTGGACGCGAATTTCGACCGCGGCTTGCCTTTTCGTGGTTCGTCCTGTCCGTCGCCGATATCCGCTCCGCGGGAACACCGCTTGATCTGCGATATTCAGCACGGGAAGCGATGGCGGCAGTGGTACTCCGGCGGCGTCGCGGATCGGAGGAAAGGAGTCGAATCGCACGGAGATGAGGGCGAATTGCTTTCGGTTTCCAGCTGCTTCGATTTGTTCGAGGAACAGATAATCAAATCGATCGAGTTGATCGCTACGGTAATTCGACAACGAATATTCGGAACGAGGTGGCATTCGACTCCGGCGCCTCCCGGACGATGATCGCCCGTCGCCTCGGGTGGCGTTGGCGTTCCGCGGATCTCGCCGGTGAGCACCTCGGGAACTCGCGTTAGCGATGAGATTGCCGAAGCTCGTCTCCGAGATTGTTTCGATGCTGCCGCACGGCGCCGGTCGCCGGATTCGCGCTCAGCCGCGAGCGATGGTGTCGCGCAGCAGGGTCCGGCACAGATGATCGGCGCGGCGGGTGGTTTCGGGCTGGCGGTACCTCGGCGCCAGCGCGAGAACCTGGGCGCAGGCGGTGTCGAGGGAGATGCGATGGCCCACCGAGACGTACACCGGTTTGATCCCGGGCTGGGTGCGCAGGGCCCGGCCGACCACCTCGCCATCCACGGTGATGTCGGCGACCGAACCACGCGCCGCATCGGGCTCGCCGCAGTCACCCCACACCGTCTTGGCGACGCCGATGGACGGCAGCCCGGTCAGCACGCCCAGGTGGCATGCCAGCCCGAAACGCCGCGGGTGGGCGATGCCCTGGCCGTCGCACACCAGCAGATCGGGCGTGGTGCCGAGGCGCTCCAGCGCGGTCAGGGTGGTCGGCAGCTCCCGGAACGCGAGCAGGCCGGGGACGTACGGAAACCGCGTCGTGCCGTGGGCGACGGCGGTGTCGACGGTTTCCATCGTGTCGATATCGAGGACCACGACGGCGGCGACCACCGCGCCGGACTCGTCGTAGGCCGAATCCAGGCCCGCGACGGTGCCGAATCGCGGCGGCCGCGGGTCGTGGGTGAGCACCGAATCCCGCAATCGCTCCTGCAGTGCCGCAGCCGCTTCCGGGTCGGCGGGCAGTTCCGGAGTCATCGCCAGGCGCACGGTCAGCACCGCCCGACACGTGGTCGTGGGATGTACATCCGGTGAATCCTCCTGAACACGACGGTGGGCGCCGGCCTTCGGCCGGTCCACGGTAACCACATCGGCCTCCGAGCGGAAAACCCCGGATGACCGGGCACACCAGGGGGCCGCGCTCAGCCCGGCCCGGCAGCGGTGCGGTCCTGGTCACAGTCGGTCCGGGCGGTCGCGGACCCGGGGCGCGCCGGTCACCGGCAGGGGTGTCGGTGCTCTCACAGGTCGCTCCCGTACCGCCCGCACTAGACTCGGCAACGAACGGGTGCACCAGACGCAGACGAAAGTAGGCAGCCGAACGTGAGCACAGCCATCACCCTGGGGATGCCGGCCGCACCGGCGGCGGTCCTCGCACCGCGGCGTAAGACGCGACAGCTGATGGTGGGCACGGTGGGAGTGGGCAGTGATCACCCCATCTCCGTCCAGTCGATGACCACGACCAAGACCCACGACGTGAACGCCACGCTGCAGCAGATCGCGGAGCTGACCGCATCGGGCTGTGACATCGTGCGCGTGGCCTGCCCGCGGCAGGAGGATGCCGACGCGCTGCCGATGATCGCGAAGAAGTCGCAGATCCCGGTGATCGCGGACATCCACTTCCAGCCGCGCTACATCTTCGCCGCGATCGATGCCGGCTGTGCCGCCGTGCGCGTCAATCCGGGCAACATCAAGGAGTTCGACGGCCGGGTCAAGGAGGTCGCCAAGGCCGCCGGTGCGGCCGGGATCCCGATCCGGATCGGCGTGAACGCCGGCTCCCTGGACAAGCGCATGCTCGAGAAGTACGGCAAGGCCACCCCCGAGGCGCTGGTGGAGTCGGCGCTGTGGGAGGCGAGCCTGTTCGAGGAGCACGGCTTCGGCGACATCAAGATATCGGTCAAGCACAACGATCCGGTGGTCATGGTCGAGGCCTACCGGCAGCTGGCCGCGCAGTGCGACTACCCGCTGCACCTGGGCGTCACCGAGGCCGGACCGGCCTTCCAGGGCACGATCAAGTCGGCGGTGGCCTTCGGTGCCCTGCTCAGCGAGGGCATCGGCGACACCATCCGGGTATCGCTGTCCGCGCCGCCCGCCGAGGAGGTCAAGGTCGGTGGGCAGATCCTCCAGTCGCTGAATCTGCGGCCGCGCAAACTCGAGATCGTGTCCTGCCCCTCCTGCGGACGTGCGCAAGTCGATGTCTACACCCTCGCCAACGAGGTCACCGCGGGTCTGGAAGGTCTCGAGGTGCCGCTGCGAGTGGCGGTGATGGGTTGTGTGGTCAACGGTCCGGGTGAGGCGCGCGAGGCCGATCTGGGTGTCGCCTCCGGCAACGGCAAGGGCCAAATCTTCGTGAAGGGCGAGGTCGTCAAGACCGTGCCCGAACATCAGATCGTGGAGACGCTGATCGAAGAGGCCATGCGCATCGCCGACGAGATGGGTACCGACGCCGAAACCGGCGAGCCCGTCGTCACCGTCGGATGATCGCCGGACGCGGATAGGGGAGTGGGCGTGTCGCGCGCCGGCCGCATTCTGTCCCTGGAGCCGAGCAAAGCCCCCGCACGCAGGCGACGTTCATGGCAGGCTGGGAGCGTGCGGAGTGTGCTGGAACCGTCGCGCCGGTCACGGATTTCCGGTGCTCGTCAGCTCGCGGATCGCGATCTGGCGCAGGTGCTGGAAGTGCTGGACACCGATCCGGTGGCCGGGTGCATGGTCGCCGCGCGCCTGCAGGAATACGGTCTGGACAATCGCGGCGGCGGGGAACTGTGGACGCGGGGCACCCCGGCGGATTCGCTGTGTTTCTCCGGCGCCAATCTGGTGCCGCTGCGCGGGACGACCGACGATATGCGCGCCTTCGCCGACCGCGCGGCCCGCTGGCCGCGGGTGTGCTCCTCGGTGGTGGGCCGCCAGGAATTGGCGTTGCCGCTGTGGGAGATGCTGGAGCAGCGGTGGGGTCCGCCGCGCGAGATCCGCGCCGATCAGCCGCTGCTGGCCCTCGACGGCCGTGCCCAGGCCATCCCCGATCCGAAGGTGCGCCGCGTGCGCGGTGACGAGCTGGAACGGTATCTGGTCGCCGCGGTCGCCATGTTCACCGAGGAGATCGGCGTCGATCCGCGGGCCGGTGACGGTGGTCGCGGATACCGGCGTCGCGTCGCGAGCCTCATCGAAGCGGGCCGCGCCTGGGCGCGCTTCGATGACGGTGAGGTCGTCTACAAGGCCGAGGTGGGGGCCATGTCCCGGCGGACCGGCCAGATCCAGGGCGTCTGGGTGCATCCGCAGTGGCGCGGGCGCGGCTTGGGCACCGCCGGGACGGCCGCGGTCGCCGATGCGGTGGTCGCGGCGGGGCGGACCGCGAGCCTGTACGTGAACTCCTACAACGAGGTCGCTCGCCGCGCCTACGCCAAGGTCGGCTTCCATCAGGTCGCGACATTCGCGACGATCCTCGTGGACTGAACGCCAGGTTCCGCCGCGCACCGGGCAAAACCAGTGTGTCGCAACGTTTACCAGCGACCGGCTGGCTACCATCGGTGGCGATGTCGAAGTCGAGATGTGCGCCGCGCGCGTGGGCGCCCCGCGCGCTGGTGCTGAGTGCGGCCGCCGCCGTGGTGATAACGGCGGGCGCGTGTTCGTCCGGACCGCAGGGGCCGGTCGCCGCCGCCGACTCCTTCTTGGCGGCCTTCGCCCGGCAGGATCCGGCGGACGCCGCCGATCTGACCACGCAGCCCGAGAAGGCCTCGGCGGCACTGGCTTCGGCGTGGCAGAACCTGCAGGCACAGCACCTGACCGCGCACACCGGATCCGCACGCGTCACCGGCGATACCGCCACCGTCGACTACACCTACGAGTGGACACTGCCGAAGGACCGCGTCTGGACCTACTCCGGGCAGTTGCAGATGGGCCGCAGCGGCGGGCAGTGGAAGGTGCGCTGGAGCGCTTCCGACATCCACCCGAAATTGGGTGACACCCAGAATCTGCACCTGCGCACCACCCCGGCGCCCCGCGCCCGGGTCAACGAACGATCCGGCAGCGACGTCCTGGTTCCGGGTGTGGTGCACCGGATCTCGTTCACGGTGTCCGACGCCCCGGACCCGGGTTATGTGGCCGGTGCGCTGTCGGCCGCGCTGAAGCAGTTCGACGACACCGTGACCACCGACGCGATCCTGGCCGCCGCCCGCAGACAACGCGGCACCGCACTGGTCCTGGGCCTGAGCGACTGGGAATTCGATCAGGTCAGTGGACAGTTGCTGGGACTGCCCGGGGTGACCACCGACCGGCAGTGGGACCTCATCCCGGCCGACCGGCATTTCGCGCCCGATCTGATGACCCAGATCCGCAAGACCATCATCGACGAGGTCGACGGCAAGGCCGGCTGGAGCGTGGTCACCGTGAATGCCGACGGTGTCGACACCGATGTACTGAAAGAGGTTGCGCCGCAACCGGCACCGTCGTTCTCGCTGAGTATCGACCGCACCGTGCAGAACGCCGCGCAGCGGGCCGTCGACCCGCGCCGCGAGCAGACCATGATGGTGGTGATCCAGCCCTCCACCGGAGCGATCCTCGCGGTGGCGCAGAACGAGGCCGCCGACACCGACGGTCCGGTCGCGACGACCGGGCTGTATCCGCCCGGCTCCACCTTCAAAACCGTCACCGCCGCCGCCGCGATGACCGCCGACATCGCGAACCCGGATACCGTCGTCCCGTGCCCGAGCCGAATCGTGGTGGGGGAGCGCACGATTCCGAACTACGACGAGTTCTCCCTCGGCGATGTGCCGATGTCGACGGCGTACGAGCGTTCCTGCAATACCGCCTTCGCGAAATTGGCCAGCGAACTGCCGGGGACGGCACTGACCGACGCGGCGGCGCGGATGGGCGTGGGCCCGGACTACACCGTCGCCGGGTTGCCGACCGTATCGGGTTCGGTACCGCGCGCCGACGACGAGGTGGTCCGCACCGAGGACGGGATCGGCCAGGGCAAGGTAGTGGTCAGCCCGTTCGGCATGGCGCTGGTGGCGGCGACGGTCGCGCACGGATCGGCGCCGACGCCGTATCTGATCGCCGGGCACGAGACGGCCGTGCACGGCGATCGGCCGAGCCTGTCGCCGCAGGTGGTGCAGGGGCTGCAGGCGATGATGCGCAAGGTGGTCACCGGCGGTACGGCGGAGCGGATCGCCGACCAGGGTGAGGTGTTCGGCAAGACCGGTGAGGCGGAGGTCGACGGCGGATCGCATTCGTGGTTCATCGGCTATCGCGGCGATCTGGCGTGGGCCACGCTGCTGGTGCGCGGCGGAAGTTCCGACAATGCGGTCGCGGTGACCAGGGATATGCTGGCGGCTCTGCCGCCGGGGAGTGCCTGAAACAATCGTGACCGGACGCTCGGCGCGTCCGGTCACGGGGGTGAAAGCTGTGTAGTTCGGATGCCGTTTATTGTCCCTGCACCTCCGTTCCACCGACGGGTGCCGAGGTCGCGTGCTCGGTCGGGGGTGACGCCCCGGCCGAACCGTCTCCCAGAATCTCCACGGCCCCGGTCCCGGCGAGGATCATCCCCGCGGTGATCAGCGTGAGCGTCGAACGCTTCATGGTCTTCTCCCTTGTCGGTGAGTGAGAGCCACTGGCATCGAACCATCGGGTTCGCCGACTATTAGCCGACCTGGAAAACCGTAAACCGGCGAACCGCGCGCCGACAACCCCCTGTGCCCGAATGCGCAGCGGAAAAGTCCATGAAAAGCCTGGTTACACCTTCAATTTCTAATTCTGTTCGGCGCGGTGCAAGCTGGCCGACAGATGGTGTTGCTTCGGTTGCCCGACGGCCGCCATTCGCAGCTTGTAATCGATCGTGTCTCCGGACAGATGGATCGAGCGGCCCAGTGCGGTGACCGACTTCGCCGTACTGGAGTTGCCGATATGTGTGGAATCGAGTTCGAGCCGCAGCCCGTCCTCGGCGACGGCGACCCGCCCTTCGCAGATCTCGGTGATCCCGGTGGGATGGGCGAGGATCAGTTCGACCCGGTCCGCGCCGATCGAGCGCAGATAGCCGGTCTCGGCGTGCAGCGAGCGGCCGTCGCCGGCGTGGCGGGTGCGCTGCCGGTAGGTGAGGAACGGCCGGCCGACATGGCCGAACCGGATTTCCTCGTGATAGTCGAACGGCTCGATGGTCGGGTACTCCCCGTGGCCGGAGCCCCGCCAGGTGCCCAGCAGCGGAGCCAGATGGGCGATATCCGGATGGGGGGCGACGGCGGGCTGGGGTTCGAGCACGGCGCACAGCTTAGTTCCCCGCGCCGCAGAAGTTGGGAGGACCGCGCGGCCTGGTCCGGTTCGTCCGGGACGAGACCCGGTAGGTCGCGACATACATCGCGAATCGGACGGCGCTTTGCGCGGAGATCGCGCCGCGGCGGCCTCGGGTCTGGTGTGATGGACGGATGCCGACCGGGTGCGAACGGAGCAGGCGATGACCGTGCGAATCCAGGCGATGCCGCGGCGGGGCGCGCACGCCGTGCTACGCGGCTGGTGGCTGCCGTGCTGGGTGCTCACCCGGCGCCAGATCCGGCCGTCGCTGCGCAACGGCGAGGTGCTCACGGCGGTGCTGGCCCCGACGGTGTTCACCCTGGGGTTCTACGTACCGCTGAATCGGGTGATGAGTTTCGCCGGGCACGGGGCGAGCAGTTACGCCCAGTTCCTGATGCCGATGATCGTCATGCAGGCGGTGTCGTTCTGCGCGTCCGCGGCCGCGCTCCGCGCGGCGGTCGATGCCCGGGACGGTCTCGATGCCCGGCTGGCGACCATGCCCATTCCCTCGATCGCGCCGTTGGCGGCCCGCACCGCCGCCACCGGATACCGCGTCGCGATCGCGTTGGCGGCGGCGCTGCTGGCCGCGCACGTGATCGGTTTCCGCTTCGGCGGAAGTAACTGGGAGACATTGGGTTTCGTATTGTTCGCGGTGTCGGTCGGGGTGATGCTGGGACTGTTCGGTGATCTGCTGGGTGCGCTGTCGAAGTCGCCGGAGGCCACCACCCAGGTGCTGATGCTGCCGCAATTGATTCTCGGCATGGTGTCCACCGGGTTCGCGCCGGCCTCTCAATTCCCGCCGTGGATTCAGGGTTTCGCGCGGAATCAGCCGGTGTCGCAGTTCGTCGACGCGATGCGGGCGCTCGCGGGTGACAAGCCGGGTTTCGCGACGGCGGTGGACCGGTCGACGATCGGGCCGGGTGTGGTGTGGACGGTGGCCGGCCTGCTGGTCTTCGGCGTCGGGTCGGTGGTGCTGGCGATACGGAGGCAGCGATGACGGGGGCGGGCACCGCGGTGCGCGAACTGGCGACCGTGCAGGTGGATACCGAGCGCTGGCGATATCTGCTGCCGCAGACCCTGGTGCAGACCGGCCGGTTGTTGCGGCGCTGGCGCCGCGATCCGCTCACGACGGCGCAGATCCTGGTGTTCCCGGCGCTGCTGCTGGTGATGCTGAATACGGTGCTCGGCCGGCAGATCTCTTCGTTCTCCGGGGTCGACGCGCTCTATGGTTCGGTGCCGATGGTGACCGTGGTGTCGGTGATGTCGGGATCGCTGGCCGGGGCGGTGACGCTGGGCCGCGAACGCGACGCGGGTCTGCTGGGCCGCTTCTGGGCGCTGCCGGTACACCGCGCCTCGGGGTTGCTGTCGCGGCTGCTCGCCGAGGTCGCCCGGATCGTGCTCTGCACGGTGGTGCTCTTCGCGGTGGGCATGGCGCTCGGTTTCCGGTTCCACCGTCCCGCCGCCGCACTCGCGGTGCTCGGGGTGCCGCTGCTCTACGGAATCGGATTCGCCACCATGGTGACGGCGGTGGCGGTGTATTCGGCCAAAACGTTCGTGGTGGAGGCCATTTCGCTCGGATCCTCGCTGCTGATGTTCTTCAGCACCGGATTCGTCCCGCTGCCCGCCTATCCCGACTGGGCGCAGCCGATCGTGGCCCATCAGCCGCTGTCCACTGCGATCGACTCGATGAGCGCGCTGGCGCTCGGCGAGTCGGCCCGCGGGCCGTTGTGGGCGACGGTGGGATGGTCGGTCGGTGCGATGGTCGTGTTCGCGGTGCCGGCGGCGGTCGGATTCCGGCGTGCCAGCCGGCAGTGAGCGGAACCCGGCCGGCGTCGCTCAGCGCAGGCCGTCGGCGATCTCGTTGATCATCTCCGCGGAGTCACGCGGGCTCAACGCCATCGCGCGCAGCTGGTCGAACATCACGCCGAAGCGCCGAATCTCGTTGTGGCCCTCGACGATATCGTCGCCTGCGATGCCTTCGACGTAGACCAGTTCGGGGTCGGCCGGATCGGGGAAGTCGAGGACGACGAAGGAGCCGACCATCGCCGGATGCGCACCGGCGCCGAACGGCAGCACCTGCAGGATGACATTGCGCTTGTCGGTGTCCTCGGTGAGGCGCAGCAACTGTTCGCGCATCACCTCGGGCCCGCCGACCACCCGGCGGATGGCGGCCTCGTCGAGGACCACCCACAACTCCAGCGGATTCCCGTCGCGGGTCAGCACCTTGGAGCGCTCCACCCGGGCCCGCAGGCGCTGTTCGATCACCGAGGTCTCGACCTTCGGCATCGCGGTGTCCAGCACGGCCCACGCGTAGCGCTCGGTCTGCAGCAGGCCGGGGATGAACGAGGTCTGGAACAGACGCGCCGACAGCGCCTCGGTCTCGAAGTTGATGTAGGCGGCGTAGACCTCCGAGACGGCCGCCTCGAACGGGCGCGACATGCCCGGCTTCTGCGCCTCCATCAGCAACTGCACCGCGTCGGAGCGTTGTGGTTCGCCGATGCCGTACAGGTCGAGCATCGCGGTGAGGGTGCGTCGCTGCGGGCGCGCCTGCGCGGTTTCGATCCGGTAGAGCGTGGTGACGTTGATGCCGGTGCGGGCGCTGACCACCTCCTTGCTGATCCCCGCCTGCTCACGCATCTCCGACAGCAGTGCGGCGAGCCGCCGCAGCTGAACCGTCAGCACCGTGCGTTTACCTGCCATCGCGCGCGTACTCCTTGTGAGATTCGGGACGCTCGAGCACGTTCCACGGATATGGGAACGGTCGGGCGAGCATACCGCCCGCCGCGCAGGTCCCGGCGCGATCGTGCCCGCGTGGGAATATCCGCGATTGCCCGCGGATTGCAGCAGGAGAAATACGGTGGAACGGAGGTCGATCGCCATGGCGTCGACGGCAGTGGAGGCGGTGCGGGTCGTACGGTCCGGGCAGCGATACGGCTGGAAGAACGAATGGCTCGATTCCCGGCAGTCGTTTCTCGCGACCGGCAATTTCGATCTCGCCGCCAACGCGCACGGAATGTTGCTGGTGCACAACGAGGATGTCGTCGAGGCCGGTGCCGGTTTCGACACGCATCAGCATCTGAATACCGAGATCGTCACGTGGGTCCTGGAAGGCACTGTGGTGCACCAGGATTCGGCAGGCCACACGGGCCTGATCCGTCCCGGTCTGGCGCAGCGCATGAGCGCGGGAACCGGCATCCTGCATTCCGAGCGCAACGGCGCGGTGTACGGCGAGCGCGCGAACCTGCACGTGGTGCAGATGTGGATTCCGCCGGACGAGGCCGGTCGGCCGCCGAGCTATCAGGAAGCCGATGTCGAGGCCGGTCTGTCGCACAACGAGTTGGTCACCGTCGCATCCGGAATGCCCCGGCACCGCGGCGAGACGGCGATAACCCTCGGCAACCGCTACGCGGCCTTCCATGTCGCACGGCTGGACCCGGGCCGTTCGGTCCTGGTGCCGGAGGCGCCGTTCGGCCACATCTTCCTCGCCCGCGGATCTGTCGTCTTCGAGGGCACGGCCGACGGGCGGACGACCTTGTCCGCCGGTGACGCGGTCCGCACCACGGCCACCGGCGGGCAACGCATCACGGCCGTGGTGCCGAGCGAGGTGCTGATCTGGGAGATGCACGCGAGTACGAGCTGATCCGGCCGGACCGGCTCAGCCGCCGGCGGTGATCGAATGCTCCTCGGCGAAGACCTTCCGGCAGCCCGGGGCGCAGAAGGCGTAGTCGACGCCGTCGTGAGTCAGGGTGAAGTGCGCGGTCGCCCACTCCACGGTCATCCCGCACACCGGGTCGATCACATGGCCTTCGGGCACGTCCCGGTGATCCTCGGCCGGGTGGTAGTCCTGGGTGATCAGCCGGGTGATCTCGGTTCCGGAGGTCGCATGTCCCAGCGTGCCGACATTGCCCTCGCGCAGGCCGATGATCTGCACCAGGCAATGCGGGTCACGGGACAGCCGGTCCGGATCCGGTTCGGTCGCGGCGACGGCCGCGGTGATCGCCGCGATCACATGCGTGCCCAATCCTTCCGTGTTGCTCCAGGACCCGGGCACCGTCACGCGCGCCAGATAACGCGGCGCGGCCGAGAGCTCGGGACCGCCGGTCGCCCACACCTCCGGCGTGTGGATCAGCACGTGGGTCAACTCCCTGGCGCGATCCAGAACCTGATCGGGCGCCGACTCGCCGGTGGTCAGGGCGTGCAGGATGCGTTCGGCCAGTGCGGCGCGGCGCTCGCGCGCCGGTGTGGCCTCGGAGAGGAACAGTTCGACGGTCATCATGAGCGGAGTTCCTTTGCATAGGACAGCACTTCGTCGACCGTCCACTGGTCGTCGGCGTGTGTGCCGTAGTGGGAGGCGGCGAGGGAACCGTCGGAGGCGATGAGGAAATCGGCGGGCAGGCCGAGGCGGCCGCCCTGCGGGGTGCCGCGGGGGGTGGGTTGTGCGCCGCGTGCCATCGGGCCGACGGCGCTGCCGATCGCCAGTGCGATACCGGGCCACGCCCGCGGGTGCAGCAATGCGCGAGGTGCGGATTCCACGCCGAATTCGCGATACAGAGTCTTGTCCGGGTCGGCGATCAGGTCGAAAGGGATATCGGCGGCATAGTCGGTCAATTCGGCTGCCGCGGAATGGAAGACGGCGACCTCGCGGATTCCGGCGGCCTCGATCTCGGCATGCCGGGTGACGAAGGTGCGCAGATGGCGATGGCAGATGGGGCATCCGGCGAACCGGCGGAATTGCAGATGAATCAGGCGATCGGGATCGGGGACGGGAATCGGTTCGCCGGTGACCGCGGTCAGGGTCCGGCTCGCGACGGTGGTGGGTGCCGACATACATGCTCCTCGGTAGGTAGGTGTACCTCGTACGCCTACGGACCAGTATGCGCGTATCTTGTACGCTGTCAATCCGTGCCCCGCCCTCGCTCGCTGACCACCGCGGACCTGTCGACGGCGGCCCTCGCCGTGATCGACCGCGCGGGCCTGCCTGGTCTGACCATGCGCGCGGTGGCCGCCGAACTGGGTATGGCCACTATGGCGCTGTATCGCTATGTGGCCGACCGGGAGGCTCTCGAAGTGCTGATCGTCGACCGGCTGCTCGGCGACGTCGATGTGTCCACCCCCGTCGACGCCGACTGGCGGGCGGCGATCGCGGTATTGCTCGAGCGCATGCGGGCGGCGGTCGCGGCCCATCCGGCGGCGGCGCCACTGGTGCCGCGGCATCGGCACGCGAGTCCGGCCGCACTGCGATGGATGGATGCCACCCTCGCCGCACTCACCGCGGGCGGTTTCACGGGGCGGGAGCGAGTGATAGCTCAGCGGACGCTGGTGGCCTTCCTGCTCGGCTGTCTGGAGAACGAACACCATGCCGCGATCGGCGGTGCGGGCACCGCGGCAATTACTACGCTGCCGTCGGCCGACTATCCGTACCTCATCGAAACCGCCGCGCAGGCCCGCGACATCTCGGCCGAGGAGGAGTTTCGCGGCGGTCTGGAGATCGTTTTGCGTGGTTTGTCGCCACACTGAGCGCGCCGCATGATCACTGCCGACGCGCCGTGGCGGGTTCCGGCCATGGACGGACGGCCCGTGAAATGATTACCAGCACAGTCGTTCTCGAGGCATCACCGCACGTCGCGGGCATACCCTGACGCCGGGAAGACTGTGACCACACCGTGATTCCAGCAATGCGGACGCAATCTTGCGTTCTTGCATATGCAAGAGCAGAATCCGATCTACCCTTGAATTCGCCACATTCGATCCGAACGACGGACGAGCGAAATCCGGAGATCAGTGATGACGGTGCGACGATGACGACTTCGATTGCCAGTGCGTTACCCGCAGCCCCGCAATTGTTGTGCGCCTTCCAAGGTCGGCGATTCCCGGACCGTGAACTCTTGCGGTCCGCGCGGGCGCTGGCCGAACTGCACACCCGGCGCGCGCAGATCGCCGACCCGATTCTCATCGCGGAAATCGACTGCCGCCGCGGCGAACTCATCGACGACATCAACGAATGGGTCGAACGCGAATTGCCGGGTTATCGCACCGGCGTCGCGCTGCGCACCGATGTCCTCGGGCCGATGGTGGACCGGATGGCCGGCAGCTGGGTCGCCGCCAACCGTGCCATCGACCGCGACGGCGCCCGCAGCGACACCACCCACAAGCACTGGTATCACCTCGCCGAACTGGTCGACGGCTATACCGACCTCGTCAGCGGCGTCACCGTGCCGCCCGCACGGTAACCCCAGCGCACAGCGGCGTCGCCGCCGTGGCCCCGCCCCGGGGCGGATAGTCTGAATACATGTCTGTGCGCACCCGCAAGCCGCTCGCCCCCGGAACGCTCTCGCCCGTGCGCGAGGTGCCGCGCTCGATCGAGCGGCCGGAGTACGCGTGGAAGAAGACCGTGAACGAGGGCCGCGAACCGTGGGTGCAGACGCCGGAGACCATCGAGAAGATGCGGCTGGCGAGTAAACTGGCCGCCCAGGCGCTGCAGGAGGCCGGTAAAGCCGTCGCCCCGGGCGTCACCACCGATCACCTCGACGCGGTCGTGCACGACTATCTCTGTGATCACGGGGCCTACCCGTCGACCCTGGGTTACAAGGGTTTCCCCAAATCCTGCTGCACCTCGCTGAACGAGGTGATCTGCCACGGCATTCCGGACTCCACGGTGATCGAGGACGGTGACATCGTCAATATCGACGTCACGGCCTACATCAACGGCGTGCACGGCGATACGAACGCCACCTTCCTCGCCGGTGACGTCGACGAGGAGGCCCGGCTGCTGGTGGAGCGCACCCACGAGGCCACCATGCGGGCCATCAAGGCGGTCCGGCCCGGTCGTGCGCTGAACGTGATCGGGCGGGTCATCGAGTCGTATGCGAACCGTTTCGGCTACGGCGTGGTCCGCGACTTCACCGGCCACGGTGTCGGCCCGACCTTCCACAGCGGCCTGGTGATCCTGCACTACGACCAGCCCGCCATCGAATCGGTCATCGAGCCGGGTATGACCTTCACCATCGAGCCGATGATCAACCTCGGCGGTATCGATTACGAGATCTGGGACGACGGCTGGACCGTGGTCACCAAGGACCGCCAGTGGACCGCGCAATTCGAGCACACGCTGGTCGTGACCGAGGAAGGCGCCGAAATCCTCACGCTCCCATGAGGTTCGCCGCTGCGGCCGCCGCGGTGACGCGGTGAACGGCGCGCTGTTGATCGCCGGCACCACCTCCGATGCCGGCAAAAGCGTGGTGGTGGCCGGCATCTGCCGGATGCTGGCGCGGCGCGGCGTGCGGGTGGCGCCGTTCAAGGCGCAGAACATGTCCAACAATTCGGTCGTAACCCTCGACGGGGGTGAGATCGGCCGGGCACAGGCGTTGCAGGCGCGCGCCTGCGGCATCGAACCCAGCGTGCGGTTCAATCCGGTGCTGCTCAAACCCGGCAGCGATCGCCGCTCCCAGCTGGTGGTGCGCGGTATCGCCGTCGACACCGTGGGCGCCCGTGACTATTTCCGGCACCGGCGGCGGTTGCGCGAGGTGGTGGCCGGTGAACTCGCCGCCCTGCGTGCCGAATTCGACGTGGTGATCTGCGAGGGCGCCGGCTCACCCGCCGAGATCAATCTGCGCGCGACCGATCTGGCGAATATGGGTCTCGCGCGGGCCGCGCAGTTGCCGGTCCTGCTGGTGGGCGATATCGATCGCGGCGGGGTGCTGGCGCACCTGTTCGGCACAGTCGCGATTCTCGATCCCGAGGATCAGCGGCTGATCTCGGGCTACATCGTCAACAAGTTCCGCGGCGACGTGGAATTGCTGCGACCGGGGCTGGACCAGCTGACCGCGCTCACCGGCCGCCCGACGCTCGGGGTCCTGCCCTACAGCGACGAGTTGTGGATCGACGCGGAGGATTCGCTCGGCACCGTCGCCGACGCCCCGGTCGGCCGCCCGCGCCCGCCGGTGGGCACCGAATGGCTGAGCGTCGGCGCGATCCGGCTGCCACGCATCTCCAACTCCACCGATATCGAGGCGTTGGCGTGCGAACCGGGCGTCTCGGTGCGCTGGGTGAGCGACCCGTCGCGGCTGGCCGGTGCCGATGTGGTCGTCGTTCCGGGGAGCAAATCCACCGTCTCGGATCTGAACTGGTTGCGCCGCACCGGAATCGCGGACGCGATCGCGGCCCACGCCGGCGACGGAAAGCCGGTGCTGGGCATCTGCGGTGGCTATCAGATGCTCGGCCGCCGCATTCACGACGACGTCGAATCCGGGGCGGGCGAGGTTGCCGGTCTCGGCCTGCTGGACCTCGAGATCGAATTCGCCGATCCGAAGGTGCTGCGACGCAGTGCCGGCCACGGCGCGGCGAGCGGGGGAGCCGTCGCCGGAATCCCGTTGTCCGGCTATGAGATTCACCACGGCCGGGTGCGGCGCAGCGGTGATCCGGCCTGGGTCGAGACCAGCGGTGTCGAGACGGATCCGGAGGGGCGCGAAGGCAGCGTGCGTGGGGCCGTTCGCGGCACACATCTGCACGGGCTGCTGGAATCCGACGAGTTCCGCCGCGCCTGGCTGCGGGAGGCCGCGCGGCAGGCCGGTCGCACCGGCTTCGCGGTCGCCCCCGATACCTGTGTGGAGGCGGTGCGTACCGCTCAATTGGATCTGCTCGCCGACCTGATCGAGAAACACCTCGACGTCGCGGCGCTCGAGCGCCTGATCAGCGACGGCGCACCCGCGGGGCTGCCCACTCTCACCGTCGGCCGGTGAGTGCCGGTCCGGTTGCGCGCGGCGCTCCGGAACCGTTCGCGGGCCGATGCCGTACTCGCTCGATGTGCCGCGGTCGAGTTTCCGGTGCCGGGGCCGCCCACCTCACAGCGGTGCGATCCGCGTCATCACCGGGCGATGAACGTGGCCGAGGACATGGCGTGCGCCCGTCCGCTCCCGTGTAGCGTTGATCGGCATGGAGACCCGGCGAATCGCGGTCGGTGACCGCGCCTGGACCGTACGAGTCGGCGGGCCGGAGTCCAGGCATACGGTGCTGCTGCTACCCGACGCCGGAGCTCCGGCCGACGTTTACGACCAGGTGTGCGAGCGACTGCACAATTCCGATCTGCGCACCATCACGGTGGAGTCGATCGACGGCCTGGACAAGGCCGCGGTCTACGCCATCCTCGACGATCTCGGCGTGGCCTGGGCCAATCTGGCCGGTTACGGCGCGGGCGCGGAACTGGCCTGGCAGCTGGGCGCGCGCGGCTTCGGCCGATTCGTCGGACTGGTGGTGGCCGGGCGACCGCATCCGGCCGTGGCCGTGGACGGAACCGCCGCCGATGCCACCTGCCCGGCAGTGGAGTTGCCGACCACCGTCATCGCCACCGAGGACCTGCCGCGCGCGGTCGCCGATTCCTGCGGTCGCCACGTCTTCGGCGAATTCCGTGTCACCCAGGTCGACACCGCCGAGGTGCCGATCAAGGCCGATCACGAATTCGCCACCGAGATCGTGCTGCGCTCGGGTCTGTGGTGAGCGCGAGCTCCGAATAGAACTGCGGCGAACACCCTGCGCGGCAACGTGATTCAGGCGCGGAAGTCGCGCAGCCAGCTCAGCCACGCGTCCAGCTCGGTGAACGCATGGGAGCGCACCTCCGGCGCCGACAGGAACACGTCGTGGCGAGCGCCCTCGATCGGCACGATGTTGGTGCGCCCGCCCAGACATCCCGACCAGCGCTGAATCTGGCGCACGTCGAGCACCACATCCGACACATCGGCGGCCGGGCCGTACTTGCGCATGAACTTCGTCACCTTGGACCGCAGAATCAGCGCCGGAACGCCGACGTCGAGCCCGCGATGCAGCTCCGCATGGCCCCTGCGGATGGCGCGCAGCCAGCCCAGATGCACCGGGAACCCGGCCAGCGGCTTCCAATCCAGGTTGTAGTCCCATTCGCCGGAGACGCTGGTGTGCAGGCTGTCACCGTAGGTGCTCAGCTCGCCGCCGGGCAGGCGGGTCATCGCGCGCAACCGGCCCACCCCGCCGATCACGGCGGTGCCGATGTGGCGGTAGTAGGCCGGGCCCTGCAGATCGAACCAGGGGCTGTTCAGAACGAGTCCGGTGATGCCCTGCTCGGCGGCGTCGCGGCGGTTCAGCCACAGCGGCAACACCAGACCGCCGGTGGAGTGCGCCATCAGCAGCACCGGCAATCCGGTCTCCTCGCGCACGATCTGCACCGCGCGATCCAGTTCCGCGTCGTAGAGCCGCAGGTCGCTGACGTAGTGCGCGGTCTGGCCGGGCCGGCGGGAGCGTCCGCACTTGCGCAGGTCCAGAGCGTAGAAGCGGTAGCCGCGCGCGCTCATGTGCTCGGCGAGGTGCTTCTGGAAGAAGTAGTCGGTGAAGCCGTGCACGTACAGCACCGCACCGGCGGCCGGCTCGGCGATATCGGGCTCGTGGCGGACCAGGGTGGCGTCGACGACGCCCTCACCGTCGGGATCGGGCCCGAGCGGAATGGTCAGCTGCCGATATTCCTCGCCCAGAACATCGGGCTGCCAGGCGTGGGTGGTCGACGGGGCCAGGGGCGTCTCGTTCGTCACAGCTTCACGATATTCGACCCGCTCAGGGGCGTGCACGGCGAGCCGTGCCGAACCTGCATGTGTGACGGTTTCGGAAACGGGCATGGTGAGGGGCAGAATCAAGTTGAAGTGAACGGCGGGTAACCTCATTACCCGCTCACCAAGTGCCCGCGCTGGACAAGGAAGTCGATCACCCCGTGCCGAACGCTGCGATGACTGAAAAGACCGATGTAGTCCTCATCGGTGCCGGCATCATGAGTGCCACCCTGGGCGCACTGCTTCGCCAGTTGCAGCCCGACTGGTCGATCACCATGTTCGAGCGGCTGGACGCGGCCGCGCCCGAGAGCAGCGACCCGTGGAACAACGCGGGCACCGGCCACTCGGCGCTGTGCGAGCTGAACTACACGCCGCAGGCCGCCGACGGTTCGGTCGACATCACCAAGGCGATCGATATCAACGAGCGCTTCCAGGTGTCGCGCCAGTTCTGGGCCTACGGCGCCGAGAACGGTGTGCTCGCCGACCCGTCGGGCTTCATCAATCCCATTCCGCACGTGAGCTTCTGCCACGGTGCCGACGGTGTGGACTATCTGCGCAAGCGCCACGCGGCGCTGTCGCGGCACCCGCTGTTCGAGGGCATGGAGTTCATCGACAGCCCGGACGAGTTCACCCGCCGCCTGCCGCTGATGGCCCGCGGCCGCGACTTCTCCGAGCCGGTCGCGCTGAACTGGACCCAGACCGGCACCGATATCGACTTCGGCGCGCTGACCAAGCAGCTGCTGGCCTACCTCGGTTCCTCGGGCGTGGAGATCGCGTTCGGCAACGAGGTGCGCAACCTGTCCAAGAAGTCCGACGGCAGCTGGACGGTCAAGGTCCGCAACACCCGCACCCTCACCACGCGCACGATCGACGCCAAATTCGTCTTCGTCGGCGCGGGTGGGTACGCGCTGCCGCTGCTGCAGAAGGCCGGCATCAAGGAAATCCAGGGCTTCGCCGGATTCCCGGTCAGCGGCCAGTTCCTGCGCTGCACCAACCCCGAGCTGATCGCCAAGCACAACGCCAAGGTGTACGGCAAGGCCGCCGTCGGTGCGCCTCCGATGTCGGTGCCGCACTTGGACACTCGCGTCATCAACGGCAAGCCGGGCCTGCTGTTCGGCCCCTATGCCGGCTGGACCCCGAAGTTCCTGAAGGACGGTAAGTTCAGCGACCTGTTCAAGTCGGTGCGGGCCGGCAACGTCACCCCGATGCTGGGTGTCGGCGTCACCGAACTCGGCCTGGTCAAGTACCTCGTCAGCGAGCTGCTGAAGTCGCCGTCGGGCAAGGTGAACACCATGGAGGAGTTCATCCCGCGCGCCGACGGTCACGACTGGGAGCTGATCACCGCCGGTCAGCGCGTGCAGATCATCCGGCGCAAGGGGGTGGGCGGCGTCCTGGAACTCGGCACCGCGGTGATCGCCGCCGGTGACGGTTCCATCGCCGGACTGCTCGGCGCCTCGCCCGGCGCCTCCACCTGTGTCAGCGCGATGATCGACGTGCTGCAGCGTTGCTTCCCGAGCGAATACGCCGACTGGACACCGAAACTCAAGGAAATGGTGCCGTCGCTGGGTGTGAAGCTCTCGGAGAACCAGGCGCTGTTCCACGAGGTGTGGGACTGGTCGACCAAGGCCCTCAATCTCAACGGCAGCGGCCGTGCCGACAACACGCCGATCGCCGCTGGGGTCGCGCACAGCTGAATCATGTGATAGCAAGACGCGATGATGTCAACGGTTGCGCTCAAACGGTCGTGGGCCGCGGATCTCGATACCGCGACGCTGTACAAGCTGTTGAAACTGCGCGTCGAAGTGTTCGTCGTGGAGCAGAAATGCGCTTATCCGGAACTGGACGGGCTCGATCTGCTCCCCGAGACACGCCACTTCTGGCTCGACGACGAGGGTGAGATCATCTGCACCCTGCGGCTGCTCGAGGAGCACCACAACGGGGTCAAGTCGTTCCGCATCGGCCGGTTGTGCACCACCCCCGAGGCGCGCGGTCACGGCTACACCACCCGCGTGCTGCAGGCGGCCATCGCCGAAGCCGGTTCGGCGACAGTGCGTTTGAACGCCCAGACCTATCTGGTCGACCTCTACACCAAGCACGGGTTCAAACCCGACGGTGAGGAGTACGAGGAAGACGGGATCGCGCACATCCCGATGCGCAGGGGCTGAGTGGCGGTCCACCGCGGAGATGTCGGCCCCGTATCCCGTTCCCGGGTGCGGGGCCCTCTCGTGCCGGGGTGCGGGTTGTCAGTCCCGCAACGGATTCGGTGCCGGATCGCTGTCCGCACCGCACAATTCGCGGGCGAGCATCGTGGCGCCGGCGACCGCACCCGGCATCAGGACGATCGCCACGAACGGCACGAGGAATGCGGCCGCCAGCGGAATGCCGAAGCCCCACGCCAGCATTCGATGCGAACGCAGCATCGTCAGATGTTCGCGCAACTCGATTCCGCGGCGCAGCATCGCGACCGCGGTCAGTTCCTGCGCCAGGAAGAACCCGGCCACGCAGACCCCGAGCACCGGAACGACGGTCTGCCCGACGAGCGGCAGGAATCCGGCGCAGAACAGCGCCACACCCCACACCGCGGCCCGGATCAGAATGCGCACCCCGTCGCGGGCCCCGATCCACACCTCCCGCCACAGCGGCAGTCCAGATTCCGGCGCACGCCCGTCGGCCGACAGTGACCGGTCCACCCGTTCCGACAGTGCCTCGTAGAACGGCTGGCCGATCACCAGCGTCACCGCGGTGAACGTGATCACCGCCAAGAACAGCCCCAGCAGGACCAGCAGCACGGCCAGGCCGCCGCGCAACAGGCCGGCCCACGGCGACGACCAGTGCGCCGCGAACGGCGTCGCCCACGCCACCAGATCCCCCGCGAACCACACCAGCGCCACCAGCAGCCCCAGATACAGCACCATCGAGACCACGCCCGGCAGCAATCCCAGCCCCAGCTCCCGGCGATGCGCCACGGCCCACCGTTGCCCCCGCATCAGATACCCGAAGCCCCGCACCACATCCCGCACCCGCCCAGCGTATTCGGCGGTGAGGGGCGCGCCGAATGGTGTTGCCACTGGTGGTGCGGCGGATCGCTGCGGGGGAGCGGCTCTAGCGGACAGGGCAGCCCGGTGCGGGGGCGGAGAGGGGCGCGCATACAGTGGGGGCGTGTCCGATTTCCGAGGTGATTCCGCATCGGCTGTGTCCGCGCATCACGACGGTGAGGCGGGGTTTCCGTTCTCGGCGGTGGTGGGGCAGGAGCAGCTGCAGCTGGCGCTGATTCTGTGTGCGGTGCATCCGGGGATCGGCGGGGTGCTGGTGCGCGGGGAGAAGGGGACCGCGAAATCGACCGTGGTGCGGGCGCTTGCGCAGTTGTTGCCGCCGGTGGCCGACGAGAGTGGGCAGCGGCCCGCCCGGCTGGTGGAGTTGCCGGTCGGTGCCACCGAGGACCGGGTCGTGGGATCGCTGGATCTGGAGCGGGTGCTGCGCGACGGGGAACAGGCGTTCCGGCCGGGGCTGCTGGCGGCCGCCCATCACGGCGTGCTGTACGTCGACGAAGTGAATCTGCTGCACGACCATCTGGTCGACGTCCTGCTCGACGCGGCGGCCATGGGGCGGGTGCACATCGAACGTGACGGGGTGTCGCATTCGCATCCGGCGCGATTCGTCCTGGTCGGCACCATGAACCCGGAGGAGGGTGAACTCCGCCCGCAGCTGCTGGACCGCTTCGGCCTCACCGTCGACGTCGCGGCCTCCCGCGATGTGGACGTGCGGATGGCCGTGGTGCGCCGCCGCCTCGACTACGAGGCCGATCCGGCCGGCTTCGCGGCCGCCTACGCCGCGTCCGACCGCGACGTCGCCGAGCGCATTCTGGCCGCGCGCGAACGCCTCGCCGAGGTGGCGCTCGACGATATCGAACTGCGCCGGATCGCGGCGTTGTGCGCCTCCTTCGACGTCGACGGCATGCGCGCGGATCTGGTGGTGGCGCGGACCGCGACGGCGCACGCGGCGTGGCGCGGAAGTGACCGCGTCACTGCCGACGACGTGCGTATCGCCGCGGAACTGGCACTGCCGCACCGTCGTCGGCGTGACCCGTTCGACGAACCGGGTATCACCGACGAACAACTCGACGATGCGATGCGCGATGCCGAACAGGAGGCCGAGCGGGCCCGCGCCGAGCAGAGTCGAGCCGCGGAAGACGAAACACGGAGCGACGCAGCGGAATCGGAGTCCGATCCGCAGCGCGAATTCGATCATGACCAGCGCGAGCCGGATACGGACGCCGGAGCTCCCGAGCACAACGGCTCCGACGGCGGTCCCGGCGACGAGGGCCCCGACGACGACGGTCCCGGCTCACCGGGCGGCGGCCCGCGCGGCGGCGCCCGCGAGGGCAATGCGGCGGCCCCGGCGAATTCCGTTGCCCGCCCTCCCCACTGGGAGATCCCGGGGGTCGGGGAGGGCGCTCCCGGACGCCGATCCCGCGCCCACACCCGGCACGGCCGGGTGGTGCGGTCGGTCATCGATACCTCCACCGGCCTGCATCTGCTGGGCACCCTGTTCGCCGCAGCGCCCCATCAGCATGCCCGCGGCCGCCTCGACGGCCCGCTGGCACTGGAGGCGGCCGATCTGCGGGGCGCGTATCGCGAAGGGCGCGAAGGCAATCTGGTGGTGTTCGTGGTCGACGCCTCCGGGTCGATGGCCGCCCGCGATCGTCTGTCGGCGGTCACCGGGGCGGTGGTGGCCCTGCTGCGCGACGCCTATCAGCGCCGCGACAAGGTCGCCGTGATCACCGTGCGCGGCAGCGAGGCCGAACTGGTGCTGCCACCGACCTCCTCGGTGGACATCGCGGTCCGCCGCCTCGCCGATCTGCGCACCGGCGGCAAAACCCCGCTGGCACAAGGTTTGCTGAAGGCGCGCGAGGTGGTGGCCCGCGAACACGTCCGCGATCCGCAGCGCCGCGCGATGGTCGTACTGCTCACCGACGGCCGCGCCACCGGCGGTGTCGACCCGATCCCGCGTGCCCGCGCCGCCGCCCGCCTGCTCGCCCGCGACGGTGTGGCCGGTGTGGTCGTGGACTGCGAGCGCGGCATGGTCCGGCTGGGTCTGGCCGCCGAATTCGCCCGGGAACTGCGCGCGACCTACCTGCGCCTCGGCGAGCTCACCGGCGATTCGGTCGCTGCCGCGGTCAAGTCCGGGCTGCCGCATCACCTGGCGGCGTGAGCGTTCGATCGATATCGTCCGCGACCGGTCGGACCGGCAGGGCTGACGGACCCGCGCGCCGGATCGGATACGCGGATGTGGGAATGTGATGCGTAGGTGCTCGACCAGGAGGATGCAGCGATGCCGAAGGGCGTTCCGGAGACGATTCCCGACGACGGGCTGACCACTCGCCAGCGGCGTAATCAGCCGGTGCTGGCGGTGCACACCGGTCCCGGCAAGGGCAAGTCGACCGCCGCGTTCGGGATGGCGTTGCGGGCCTGGAATCAGGGATTCGACATCGCGGTCTTCCAATTCGTGAAGAGCGCGAAATGGAAGGTCGGCGAGGAAGCCGCCTTCCGCACCCTGGGCCGGCTGCACGAGGAGACGGGCACCGGAGGCCCGGTGGAATGGCACAAGATGGGCGAGGGCTGGTCGTGGACCCGCAAACAGGGCAGCGAGGACGATCACGCCGCCGCGGCCCTGGCCGGATGGCGGGAGATCGCGCGCCGGCTGACCGCCGAACAGCACCGCTTCTACGTCCTCGACGAGTTCACCTACCCGCTGAAATGGGGCTGGGTGGACGTCGACGAGGTGGTCGAGACGCTGCGGAACCGGCCCGGCAACCAGCATGTGGTGATCACCGGCCGCGACGCCCCGCAGGCGCTGGTCGACGCGGCGGATCTGGTCACCGAGATGAGCAAGGTGAAACATCCGATGGACGCCGGGCGCAAGGGCCAGCGGGGTATCGAATGGTGACGGCGGGCGGCCGATGACCACTCCGGCCGTGGTGATCGCCGCGCCCGCCTCGGGCAGCGGAAAGACCACGCTGGCAACCGGTTTGATCGGGGCGCTGCGCCGCGCCGGACATCGGGTCGCGCCGTTCAAGGTGGGACCCGACTACATAGATCCCGGGTATCACGGTCTGGCCGCCGAGCGGCCGGGACGCAATCTGGATCCGGTGCTGGTCGGTGCGGAGCGGGTGGTGCCGCTGTACCGGCACGGCAGCGCGGGCTGCGATGTGGCCGTGGTCGAGGGCGTGATGGGCCTGTTCGACGGCCGGATCGACGCCGCGAATCCCGCCCCGATCGCCGAGGGGTCGACCGCACAGGTCGCCGCGCTGCTCGGCGCCCCGGTTCTGCTGGTCGTCGACGCGCGCGGCCACAGCCAGAGCCTGGCCGCCCTGCTGCACGGCTTCGCGACCTTCGACAGCGGGATCCGGCTCGGCGGCGTGATCCTCAACCGCGTCGGCAGCCCGCGCCACGAACAGGTGCTGCGCGCCGCCTGCGCCCGGGTCGGCCTTCCGGTGCTCGGCGCGCTACCTCGGATGGACGAATTATCGGTTCCGGCACGGCATCTCGGCCTCGTTCCGGCGGTCGAGCACGGTTCCGCGGCGCATGCGGCGGTCGAGGCCATGACCGAACTCGTCGGCGCGCACGTCGATGTGGGTGCGGTCGCGCGACTGGCGGCCGCGGACGTGGACGGGCCCGCGTGGGATCCGATCGGTGAGGTCGCGGCCCTGCATCGACAGGGCCGGACTGCCCTCGACGGCCCGGAGCCGGGCGAGGACACCGGCCCGGCCGGAGCAGCGCTGCCCTCCGGCAGCACGGCGGCCGCGACGTCGCGGATCTCGTCGGAGACGGCAGGGCCGCAAGAGACCGGCGCGCCGGCGACGCCCGTACCGACGTCCGCCTCGGGCAGTGTGGTGCGAGAGCCGGCGCCCATCGTCGCGATGGCGGGCGGGCCGGCGTTCACCTTCGGTTACGCCGAACATCGTGAACTGCTGGTGGCAGCCGGGGCGCGGGTGGCGGTGTTCGATCCGTTGCACGAGCAATTGCCCTCGGGCGCAGCCGGTCTGGTGCTGCCCGGTGGCTTCCCGGAGGAACATGCCGCCGATCTGGCCGCGAATACGCCACTGCTGACCGCGGTCGCCGAGTCCGCCGCCCGGGGCATGCCGATACATGCCGAATGCGCGGGCCTGCTCTATCTGACCCGTTCGCTGGACGGGCACCGCATGGCCGGAGTCCTCGATGCCACCGCCGAATTCGGACCGCGGCTGACTCTCGGCTACCGCGATGCCGTGGCGCTGGCCGACTCGGTGCTGTGGCGCACCGGAGAACGCGTGCGCGGCCACGAATTCCACCGCACCCGCCTGGTCACCACGGGATCGAACCCGCCCGCCTGGCGCTGGCGCACCGACGAGGCCGCGGTCCGGGAAGGTGCGGTGGCCCACCGGGTGCATGCGTCCTATCTGCACACCCACCCCGCCGGAAATCCCACGGCCACAGTCCGTTTCGTCGTGGCGTGTGGACAGTTCGCCGCGGCGCACGCCGGCGTGTGACGGCGATGCCTGAGGTGTCGGCATCACACCCGCGCCCGATCGGAATGGATCGTTGCGGCGCACCCGGTCGGCCTTCGATCACCGGCCGGGCGAACGGGGACCGATGAGCGGAGCGGTGGTCGTGGGTATCGGGTCACGGCCCGATCCGGCGGCGGACGCCATCGTTGCCGCCGTGCGGGAAGTGGTGGGGGACATCGCGATCCGATGCCTTGCGACTATCGATCGGCGGGCGCAGGAGCCGGGAACGGTGGCGGCCGCGGCCGCATTCGAGGTGCCGGTGATCGGGTTCGGTGCGGACGAACTGGCTCACGTCGACGTTCCTCATCCGGGCGACCGTGCGGCCGTCGCGGTCGGCACGCCGAGTGTCGCCGAAGCGGCCGCGCTGCTCGCCTGGGTGCGCTGGGGACGGCGCGGGCGGCTGATCGTGCCGAAGACGGCGTTCGGCACCATCACGGTCGCCGTCGCGGAGGAAGAATGACGCAGGACGGCCGCCATACTCGCCGGCTCTGTTTCGCAGGCGGTGCCACGAGCGCCCGTCTTTGATCGGATCGTGGTCCGGCCTCGACGAACCGGCGGATAGGCGGCTGGAACGAGAACCGGCCGAATCCGCGACTGTGCGGATCCGGCCGGGTGGATGCGAAAGTTGCTGTCTCGCACCGCCTTATACGCAGGCGCCGCCGAGGCTTGCGGTCGTCACGATGGTGTATCCGGCGACCGGTGAGAGTTCCGGGAGTCCGTCGTAGTACACCGCGCTGACGACGTGTTCGCCCGCCCGGTCGGGCATCCACCCGATGCTGGCGACGCCGTTGACCACAGGCGCGGTGCCGACGATATTGCCGCTGATCCCCGAGAGGTGACTGAAGAAGTCGACCGTGCCGTGGGTGACGGGGCTGCCGTCCGGGTTGCGCACCGTCGCCACCGCGTTCTGGGCGCAGCCGACCAGCGCCCCGCTGACCGGGCTCAGTGCCGAACCGGACATCGAGACCGCGATCGTGGGGGCCACCGTCGCTTCGGCCGGGGCCGCCCCCACGAACGGGAGGATTGCACCCGCCAGTGTCCCGGCCGCCAGGACGAACCCGGCCCGGGTGCGGGCGCGCCACGCCCGCCCGGACGGCAGCGCCGGGCGGGGGAGAACCTGGGAGGTACCACGCGAAACACGGAAACCGCTCATCGTGCCTGCCTCTCGCTGTGCCGTCCCGGGCCGGCGGCCCGGCGTCGATCCGTCGCAGGCTACCTGAGATCCAGCTCACATCGGGCACGGCTCGCGGAGCGGCCCCGGCAATGCTGCTCGCGGAGCGGCCCCGGGTTACGGTGCGACCGAGGACCAATCGGCGAAGCCGGTCGGGTCGTGACGACCGAGGCTGCCGTGTTCGAACAACCCCCAGCCTTCGGCGTCGCCGCACCGCGCCTGCCCGACGTGGTCGATCACACCCCACGGAATTCGCCCGGCCACCGCCGGATCCGTCAGGTCGTAGCGGCTGCTCGACGACCAGTCGCGTCCCTTCCACTGCCCGTGCAGCCAATCCGGATCGCCGCCGTAACCGCAGCCGATATGCAGCGGAATGCAGGTGTGCGCACGCACCTCGACCGTCAGCGGGGAGCCGTCACCGGCGGTCATGTCCAGCCGCGCGGAGACGGGAATCCGCGTGCCGGAACGATAATCGAGGTGAATGCGCGGCCAGCCCAGCTGTTCGACGCGCCCGTCCGGCCACACCCGCACGGCGTCGTTGAGGGTGCGGAAGCCGTCCGGATTCTCCTGCACGATGACCACGATCGCGAAGTCGTCGAACCGCAGCGGCACGTAGAGCCACCAGAATCCCGCCGCCGGTTCGCTCGCGTCGCGGCCGGGTGGTTCGGTCTCGCCGACCGGCCGGATACCCCAGGACCGGTCCCGGGTCCCCATCCAGATCTCCGGATCGACGGCGATGTCGTCACCGTCGACGTGCAGGGTCCCCGACCAGGAGCCGACCTGGGCGAACCGGGACGCGTCGATGATCGGCCGGCTGCCGGTGTGGATGAGATGCGGCTGCTCCTGGACGGCGGGGAACGACCCGTCCCAGGTGAGGTCGAACGACAGATCGTCGTGCTCGCAGATCACCCGGACGCGCCGCAACGGTTCGACCACCTCGATGCGATAGCCGCCGACGCTCATGTTCAGATCGCGTGGTGGCAGCGCGTCCGAGAATCGGACCGTGCGCTGGATGTCGCCGCGGCGGACCGCGGCGTAGGCGTCGATCACGCCGAGATTCGGATAGACGCCGAACCCGGTGACCAGCATCGTGCCGCCGCTGCGGTCGTGCGCGTTGAAGTAGCTGCGGTCGTAGAAGTTTCGGTCGGTGGTGGCCGCGCGCGCCAGCGACAGCGGCGTCTGGTGCACCGGATATTCGTCCAGCGGAACCGGCGCCTGGTGGGCCGGATGTCCGTCGATGCCTGCCATCAATCTCCTCAATCCCACTGGTAGGTGCCGTCGAGCAGGGCCTCGAGGGCCGCCCGGTGCATCACGTAGTCGTCGCGGTCGTCGGTGTCGGTGTCCTCACCGAAGTGGATCATCCGCCGCTTGATGCGCGCCATCACGATGCCGTGGCGCAGCGCGGCGTAGACGAGATACCACTCCAGATCACGCGGCCGATGGCCGGTGAGCTCTTCGTAGCGCGCGACCACGTCGTCGCGGCGCAGATAGTCCGGCAGGCCGGGCTGATCGAAGCGGGTGGCGATGTCCTGGAAGAAGCGGTGGATGAAGATCAACCAGGCCACGTCGAGTTCGCGCGGGCCGAGGGTGGCCATCTCCCAGTCCAGGACCGCGACCGGGTCGAATTCGTCGAAGATGATGTTGCCGGGCCGGGCGTCGCCCCAGTTCAGTACGTCGGGTCCCGGATCGGCGGGCCAGTGCTGTTCGAGCCAGTCGAAACCGCGCTCCAGCAACGGGATTCGGTAACCGTCGTCGGCGAGCGCCCATCGGTACCAGTGGCGCTGGGCATCGAAGTGGCGGCGCAGTGACGATCCTTCCCCGGCCAGGGCGGGGAATTTCGCCGCCGGGTCGGCGATGGCGTGGACTCTCGCGATGATGTCGACCGTGGCGCGGGTGATCCGCATGCGCTGCTGCGGCGTGGCGTCGAAGACCCAGCCGACGAAGACGTACGGCGGATTGTCCTCCGGGATCCGGCCGTGGATCCGTTCCATCACGAAAAACGGTGTGCCGAGCACGGATTCGTCCGGCTCGAACCAGCACAGCCGGGGCACCGGCACATCGCTGTGCGCGCCGACCCCGGCCATCACCGCGTACTGGGTGTCGAGGTCGTAGTTCTCGAAGACCGGGAACGAGCCCTCCTCGGGAGGCATGCGTGCCACATACGAGCCGCCCTCCGTGCGGCCGTCGCGCTCCCAGCTCGCCTCGAACATCACCGAGGAACTGGACATACCACCTGCCTGTGGCCGCGACAGCCCCGTGATCACCGGCGCGGTGGTGCCGGTGAGCTTGCCGGCCAGCCACTGGGTGAGTCGCTCGGCGAGTTCGTCGAGATCGCGAGCGCTGGTGGTCAGTTGCCGCCGCTGCCCGGGGTCGGTATCGGATTCGCCCGACATATCGGACCTCCTGACGGGATGAAAACGTCTGTGCGCCAACTCATTACGCTCGGGCACGGCGATATCCGGCCCGGCGCGGGTGGCGTGTGGATGAAATGTAACGCGTTCTAGTGCGCGGTGGCACGGAATCGGCGGCGAATCTTCCGCCGTTCCGCTCACCGGGATCCGGTTTGCCCGCGGTGCGCACGAACGGGGGCAGGGGCCACCCCTGAGATTCGTGCTGCCACGTACGCCGCGCGGAGTAGCGCGGAATCGGGGTCCGGCCCTGAGGACTTTCGCCGCGGGCCCTCGTAACGTCGTGCACCGATCCGCGCACCCCGTTCGCCTCGGCGTTCGGCGACGCAGCCGTGCGCCGGATCCGTCGGGGAGAGGAGTGGGTAGTGAGTGTCATGGTGGCGCAGGCCGAAACGCCGCGGCTGGAACCCGAATCCGAGACGGCGGTGGGCTGGAAGCCCCTGACCCGCGTGGCCTTCCGGTTCACGTTCCTGTATTTCGGGTTGTTCTGTCTGATCTATCCGCAGATCGTGTTCGCCTTCACCGGCTGGTTCGGCCGCTGGCTCGACGCCGACGCGGTGCTGTGGCAACCGCGGTTGCTGCGCCCGGTGCTGGAGTGGGTCGGGCGCACGGTCTTCGGCGTGCATCCGGTGCTGAGTCCGAACGGCAGCGGCGATCAGACGATTCTGTGGGTGCTGGTGTTCTGCATCCTGGTCGTCGCCGTCGCCGGCACGCTGATCTGGACACTGCTGGACCGCCGTCGCGCCGATTACCGGCGGCTGGCCGGGTGGTTTCTGCTGTTGCTCCGGTTGTGTGTGGCCGGTCAGATGCTCAACTACGGTTTCGCCAAGGTCATCCCCACCCAGATGCCCGAACCGATGCTGTCGACGCTGCTGGAGCCGTACGGCAACCTGACGCCGATGGGGGTGCTGTGGAATCAGGTCGGGATGAGCCCGACCTACGAGATCCTGCTCGGCGCCGCGGAACTGCTGGCCGGGATCCTGCTGTTCATTCCGCGCACGGCGACGGTGGGCGCGATGCTGACGCTGGTGAGCATGGCGCAGGTCTTCATCCTGAACATGACCTTCGACGTGCCGGTCAAGATCCTGTCCGGGCACCTGATGCTGATGTCGATGGTGCTGCTCGCTCCGCAGGCGCGACGGCTGCTGGACGTGCTGGTACTCGATCGCCCGGTCGGACGCTCGACGGCGCCGTACCCGTTCCGCACCCGCCGGGCCCGCTGGTTCGCGGCGCTGGTGCAGATCGGAATCGGGATCTGGGTGGCGGTGGCTCTGACCCACGTGAGCCTGCAGTTGTGGGACGAGGGGCCGGGCCGGACGAAACCGCCGCTGTACGGGATCTGGCAGGTCGACGAATTCAGCCGCGACGGGCAGCCGGTCGCGCCGCTGCTCACGGACCGGGACCGGTGGCAGCGCGCGGTATTCGACTTCGACGGAGTCATGCAGTATCAGCGGATGGACGGGACGTTCGTGCCGGTACAGGTGCGGGTCGATACCGGCGCCCATCGTCTGGACCTGCATGCCGTGCCCGGCGCCGAGCAGCAATCCGTGACCGCCGGCGGCTTCGTCTACGAACAGCAGGGACCGGACCGGCTGCGGTTCACCGGCGACCTGGACGGGCATCCGGTGACGGTGACCTTCCGGCGCCAGGACCCGGACGCCTTCCCGCAACGCAGCCGCGGCTTCCACTGGATCCAGGACGCACCCGAGGGGTGAGGTCAGCCGGCCGTCGCGCCGATCTGGTTGCCCCAATGCGGATTCGGAGCATAGAACTCCCCGGTGCCGGGAGCGAAGGCGGCCGCCGCCGCGGCACACTTCCACAGCCGGGCCGCCAGCCACGCGGTCGGATAGCCGAGGTAGCCGTACACGCCGTCGGTGCACGGCGACGAGGCCCGGGCGCAGTCGGGTTGACCTTGGACGTCGTTGTGGTTGGGGCCGACCAGTGTGCCCCACGCCTTCGTCACCGAAGCCGGCGTGGCCTCGTAGTAATCCTGGTTGGACTGCAGTCCCGGAAGCGCCCACAGCTTCTGCGAGGGGGAGATCAGCGCGTCGTCGGAGCCGTTGACGAAGAACACCGAACCGCCCGCCAGGCGACGAGTGTCGGTGCAGCTCAACCGGTTCGAGCAGAACGACTGAGCGGGCAATTCGATCGGCACGGCGGTGCGAATCAGCCCGCCCGAGTCGATCATCGCGTTGAGCGCCCCGGTGGCGCCCTGGGAATGTCCGACGGCGCCGATCGCCGAGGTGTCGAGCCGATCGTGGAAGACGCTCGCCGGATCGGCGGCCCGATCGATGAGATACCTTGCCGCTCCGGCGATGTCGGCGCCGGAGCCGGTACTGCGATTCTCGGTCGCGATCACCACGAAACCCCAGGACGCCAGATGCCGCAGCAGATGGGCGTACTGCCGGGGTTGCGCGTTCGTGCCGTCGCCCCAGGTGATGATCGGATGGCGAGGACCGCGCGCGGCCACATCGGTCGGATACCAGATGTCGTAGGCGGCGCCGGTGCTGTCGCAGCAGCCGAATCCGTAGTGCTCGGTGACCCGCCACGGCCCCGGCTCCGAGTAGCGGGCCTCGGTCGGGCCGCTCGCGCGATAGGGGTCCTGCGCATACGCGGTGGCGGCCACCGCGGCGGCGACCGCCACCGTCACCAGCACGGTCAGAACCTGCAACACCGCTCGTCGCATGTTCGCAGCATAGAACGCGCCGAGCGCACCGTGACGTACCGGCGGCGAGCGGGAATGAGTGTGCGCGGCACCCGGTTGTGTCGTGGCATGGGTGCTGAACTCTCCGACGACCTGAAGAAGATCCTCGACGACACAAAGGTTTTCGCCACGCTGGCGACGATCGGCCGCGACGGGCAGCCGCATCTGACCGTCACCTGGCTCCTGCGCGAGGGTGAGGACCTGCTGTACTCCACCACCGTCTCGCGTCAGCAGTACAAGAACGTGGTGCGCGACCCGCGGGTGACGATCATGATCAACCCGCCGGACAATCCGTACGCCTACGCGGAGATCCGCGGCACCGCCACCGTCACGCCCGACCCCGACAAGGCCCTGCCCGACCGGCTGTCGGCGAAATACACCGGCCTGCCGTATGTGGAATTCAATCCAGCCTCCGTCGACGACGCCGAGCGAGTGATCGTGCGGGTAACCCCGGAACGGGTCAACGGCCGCCTCTGAGCCACTTCCGATGCGACCGAATTCACCTCGTGTAATTCTGTGAGATGAGTCTCGACCGTGATACGGCGATCGTTGCAGAGCCGGTGTAACCCCTGCAGGATGACGGGAGCGACAGCTTCCGTCGCACCAACTTCGCAGGTAAAGGGAGTTTCACTTGGCTTCGTCAGGTCGCAGACAGAGTAGACGCAGCACGCGCCGGGCCGGGCTGCGCACGGCAGCCGCGGCTGCCGCCACACTGGCGGCGCTCACCGGCACGGGCGCCGGTGTCGCGGCCGCCCGGCCGGTCGGCGCGTTCGACGTGGGCGGGGCGATCGAGAAGGAATACGACCGCGCCGGCGGTACCGCGGTCCTCGGCAACCCGACCGGCCCGGAGTCCGACGCGAACGGCGGCAAATTCCAGGTCTTCGACCGCGGCTGCTCGATCTACTGGTCCGTGGGCACCGACGCCCATGCGATCTGCGGCCTGATCCGCGACAAGTGGGGCTCGATGGGCTGGGAGAACAGCCCGCTGGGCTTCCCGCTCACCGACGAGGCCAAGGCCGGCAAGGACGGCAAGGGCCGCTTCACCCGATTCCCCGGCGGCGTCATCGTGTGGTCGGCGAACACCGGCGCGCACCCGGTGTGGGGATCGATTCTCGGCATGTGGGAAGGCAGCAACGCCGACGGCGGCCGCTACGGCCTGCCGACCAGCGACGAATACGACTACAACGGCGGCAAGGCCCAGGATTTCCAGGGCGGCCGGATCACCTGGAAGCCCTGATAATCCCAGCCTGCGGCGTCGCGACGGGTGATTGCGGAGTTTGCCCGGCCACGCCGTAGGCTGAAACCTTGTGCCGAATACGACAGACGACCAGCAATCCGGTGACCCGAACTATGTCGTCGGGCTCGATCTGGCCGGCCGCCGCGTCGTCGTCGTGGGTGGCGGCTCGGTAGCCCAGCGCCGACTCGGACTGCTCATCGCGAGCGGGGCCGATATCGAGGTGATCAGCCGGACGGTGACCCCCGCGGTGGAGGGTATGGCCGCCTCCGGTCAACTGCGCATCTCCCAGCGGGCCTACGCCGACGGCGATCTCGACGGCGCCTGGTACGCGATCGCCTGCACCGACGAGCCCGAGACCAATGCCGCCGTGGTCGAGGAGGCCACCCGCCGCCGCATCTTCTGCGTGCGCGCCGACAATGCCCGCCTCGGCACCGCCGTCACTCCCGCCAGCGCCCGCTACGACGGGCTGACGCTCGCGGTGCTGGCCAGTGGGCGGCACCGCCGATCGGCCGCGGTGCGCACCGCACTGCTGGAGGCGCTGCAATCGGGTGTGATCGCCGACGACTCCGAACCCGTGACACCCGGTGTCGCGCTGGTCGGCGGCGGGCCGGGCGACCCCGATCTGATCACCGTGCGGGGCCGCCGGCTACTCGCCCGCGCCGATCTGGTCGTCGCCGACCGGCTGGCGCCGCCGGAGCTGCTCGCCGAACTCGGACCGCATGTGGAGGTCGTCGACGCGGCGAAGATCCCGTACGGCCGCGCGATGGCGCAGGAGGCGATCAACACCGCCCTCGTCGAGGGCGCCAAGGCCGGCAAATTCGTGGTCCGGCTCAAGGGCGGCGATCCGTACGTCTTCGGCCGCGGCTTCGAGGAACTCGAGGCGTGCGTGGACGCCGGCGTGCCGGTGACCGTGGTTCCGGGCGTCACCTCCGCGATCTCGGTGCCCGCCCTGGCCGGTATTCCGGTGACCCACCGCGGCGTCACCCACGAATTCGTGGTGGTGAGCGGGCACATCCCGCCCGATCACCCGGATTCGCTGGTGGATTGGCCCGCACTGGCCCGGCTGCGCGGCACTCTCGTGCTGCTGATGGGGGTGGAACGCATCGAGAAGTTCGCCGCCGCGCTCGTCGACGGTGGCCGCGCCGCCGACACGCCGGTCACCGTCGTCCAGGAAGGCAGCCTGCGCACCCAGCGGATCGTGCGCGCGGATCTGTCCACGGTCGCCGAACGTGTGCGCGCCGAGGGCATCCGGCCCCCGGCGATCATCGTCATCGGCCCGACCGCCGGTTTCACCGCGGGCGCGCCAGCTGCCGACGAGCAGGCCGGTTAGGTCCGCGGTGCGTGCCCGGGACAGGGGTACAGCCGTGTCGAGTGTCGCGTGGGCAGCGCGAGTACGCATTCGGCTGGCCGGTGCCGATATCCGTTACAGTGAGTCACTGTGCTCGATAACCCCGCTGCGACGATGCAATATCCGGTGACGAAGCGGGCCTTCGGGTTGCCGATCCTGGTCCTGTCCGGCCTGCAGTTGATGGTCGTACTGGACGGCACGGTCGTGATCCTGGCGCTGCCCGCCCTGCAACGTCATCTGGGCCTGACCAGTTCGGGCAGTGCGTGGACGGTGACCGCCTACGGCCTCACCTACGGCGGGCTGATGCTACTGGGTGGCCGTCTCGGCGACTCGTTCGGGCGCAAAAAGATGCTGCTGCTGGGTGTTTCGTTCTTCACCCTGGCCTCACTGCTGTGTGGGCTGGCGCAGAACGAGGCCATGTTGATCTTCGCGCGGGCCCTGCAGGGCACCGGCGCCGCCATCGCCGCACCCGTGGCGATGGCGCTGGTGGTCAGCACCTTCGCACCCGGGCCGCCGCGCAACCAGGCGATCGCCATCTTCGGTTCGATGATGGGTGTCGGCTCGGTCGGCGGACTCGTCGTCGGCGGCGCTCTGGCCGAATGGAACTGGCGGCTGATCTTCCTGATCAATGTCCCGATCGGGCTCCTGATCATCCTCGGCGCGGCCTTCCAGCTGCACGATTCGACCCACCACCGGCTGCCCCTGGACGTGCGCGGCGCCTTCCTCGGCACCCTCGGCTGTGTGGGAGTGGTGTTCGGTGCGACCGAGGGCCCCGATCTCGGCTGGACCAGCCCGTATGTCATCGGTGCGCTGATCGCCGGATTGCTGCTGCTGGTGGCGTTCGTGCTGGCCGAACGGTCCGCCGTCAATCCGCTGCTGCCGCTCACCCTCTTCCGCGATCGCGACCGGTCGATCACGTTCATCGCGCTGCTGCTGGGCTCCGGTGTCCTCGGTGCGATGACCTACTTCGTCGCGCAGTTCCTGCAGAACGTCGTCGGCTACAGCCCGCTCGTCGCCGGCCTGGCCTCGATTCCGTTCACGATCGGTGCCGGCATCGGTACCGGCGTGGCGTCCAAGGCCGCGTTGATGATCCGGCCGCGCTGGCTGCTCGCGGGTGCCGCGGCCGTCCTGGCGGGAGCGCTGTTCTTCGGCTCCACGCTGGACCGCTCCGTCGAATATCTGCCGACGCTGCTGGTGCTGCTGGCGGTGGTCGGTATGGCGATCGGTTTCGTGATCGTGGTCGGGCCGCTGTGCCTGCTGGTGGGCGTGCCGGTGAACGAGGTCGGCCCGCTGTCGGCGATCGGCCAGATGATTCTCACCCTGGGCACCCCCTTCGCGGTCGGCCTGCTGACCCCGCTGGCGGCCTCGCGCACGCTCTCGCTCGGCGGCAGGACCGACCGGACGTCGAATCTGACGCCCACCGAGGTCGCGGCGCTGTCCAGCGGTTACACGTTCGTCCTGCTCATCTGCGCGATCGGCGCCGTGATCATCGGACTGCTGGTGCTCACGCTGCGCTACACCCCCCAGCAGCTCGCCGAAGCCCAGCACGCGCAGGAGGAAGCGCAGCAGGTGTAACGCCGCCGGGCGATCGAGCGACTCAGCGGCGATCGAGCAGTTCCAGCAGCTCCGTTCTGCCGAAGACGGTGGCCGATTCCCGAGCCGACGGGGTGCCGGCGTCCGGGTCGGCCCCGGCCGCCAGCAGGGCCTTCAGAATGTCGTCCTCACCCTTGAATACCGCTCCCGCGGCCGGCGTCTGGCCGCGGTCGTTGGCGCGATCGGGCTCGGCGCCGCGTTCGAGCAGTGCGGTCACGGCCGCCCGATGGCCGTGGTAGGCGGCCAGCATCAGCAGCGTGTCGCCGTTGTCGTTGGTCAGATTCACCGGAACGCCCGCGTCGATATACGCCGCGAGCGTCGCCGCCTCGCCCGTGCGGGCCAGCTCGAAGACCTTGGTCGCCAGTTCGACCAGATCCGGATCCACGCCGTCGGTACCCACGGGCCATTACTACCACGGCGGGGCGGGGAGCCGGGGAACCGGCGACCTGTCCGTCGATCTGTGCTCGATCAGTTGTAGGAACGCGCGACCCCGTCGAGAAGGTGTTCCAGGGTGTCGTAGGTCGGCGGGTCGACGATGTCGACCACATCCGGGGCGACCGGCATGTGGTGCTCGGCGGTCACCGCGGTGAACTGGGCCGGATCGGCGGTGCGGAAGCCGTGTTCGGCGGCCAGACGCTGCAATTCGTGATCGGTGCTCAGCAACTGCCCGACCCGGTCGCCGGTGGCGGTCAGCGGGACCAGCGTGTGCCGGGACAGCACCGTCGGGGACGGGTACAGCATCACCGCGTCGGCGGGCAGCTTGCCGGCGACGGCGGCCTCCACGAACTGCGATTCGTATCCCCACACCATGGGCGTGGGACCCATTCCGGCGGCGAGATATTCGCCGAACGGTCCCGCGCTGGAGTTCTCGGTGTATCCCTGTCTGGTGAACAGTCGCGACACCTTCGAGAGGACGAAATTCTCGGCGGCCGGGCCCTGCACGATCGCATCGTCGTTGGCGACGTAGGCGGCCACCGCCAGATACATCGCCGCCGAATTGGAGGTCCGCGGGTCGGTGGTCGAGATCAACACGTTCTTGCGCACCGGATATGCGGTGTTGCCCTCCAGCTGATCCCACTGCGTGCCCTGCTGCGTGAGATCGAGATACCGCCGCATATCGAACGCGGGCACCGGCCCCTGCCGGACGATTCCCGCGCGGGTGAGCAGGTCCACGATCGGCCGGAAACTCGCGACCACCATCGGCGAGGAGAACGGTGTGTATTTCGCGGTGATCCCGCGCTCGCGCTGAATCCGCTCGGCGGCGAGGCTGCTCGACGGGAAGGCGAAGTCGTCACCGTCCAGCTTCACCGACGTCGCGATCTGCCGAGATCCGGCCGGATCGACCTCCAGTCGAATCCCCTTACGCGCCAAGGCATCCACTACGCGCTGGTCGGTGAAGAAGCCCATCTTCTCCGACCCGACCACGCCGTGCGCGACGGTCAGCGCGGGAGCCGGGGCGGGGGCGGCGCTGTCGCCGCCGCGGAAGCCGAAGGCCACCACCAGTGCCACGACCACGACGACCACCGCGGCCGCCCCGGCAAGGATCCGCGGCTGTCGCAGCGCGGTCACGAGGCTCGGTGTGGACGTAGTCGCGGAGGCCGGGCTCGGCGTGGTCTCGCGGTCCGGTTCCGGCGGAGCGTCACCGACGGGCGATGGCTCCGCCACGGTCTCCGGTTTCGTCGGTTCGACGGGGGCGTGGCGGGACGCGACCGCGCCGGCGGATGTCGCGGAAACCGCCGGCGATTCGAGGTGTTTCCGCTCGTCCGCCGTGGTCTCGACCGGAGCCTCAGCGGCGGTGTCGGTAATCGAATTGCGTTGAGGTGCAGTACTTTCGGTGGCGCCGGTATCAGACTGGCCGGCGCCCGCGTCGCCGCTGTCGGCGGATGCGGTGCGGTCGGCGGGCGGCGAGGACTCGGCGCCGGCTTCGGCCGCGGTGTCGCCGGTGTGCGTAGTGTCGACGGAGTCCGGCGAATCCGCTTCGCCGGGTGCAGGTTCCGCAACGGCGGCCGCTTCCGCGGCGGAATCGGTCGCAGATGTCACGGCGGCATCGGTCGCAGGTTCCGCGACAGCATCGGTCGCAGGTTCCGCGGCGGCGCCCGGCGCGTGATCGGCGGATTCGGGTGCGGCGTCGGTGGTGTCCTCCTCGATCGAGGGCGCCGCGACCCGTTCCGGAACAACCGGCGCGGCAGCGTATTCGAGCTCGTGCGAGGGATCCTCGGCCTTGGGTTGCGGTGGGGTGTGCTGCAATTCGCGGCGCACGATGCGTTCCACCAGAATCGGCACGAAATCGCGCACGGCGTGGCCGTCGAAGCGCCGGCGCACCTGGCCGACCAATTCCTGTACCAATTCCGGGGAATGGCTGCTGCCGTAATGGCCGACCAGTCGATCGGTCAACTGACGCAGTGCCTTTTCTTCACGGTCGGTGGCGTCACCCACGCCGAACTCCTCGCCCAATCGCATCCCAACGGCAGCGGTCGGCCGGCCGCGCCGAAGTTACGATAGCGAGCCGGAATACCCGTTCCGTGCGGCGGTGTTTCGGCCCGGAGACCCTGAAATGTGCTGGTGGAGAGGCATTTTTCGGCGATTGTTCCCGTGGTTGGGCAGGTCGCATTCGGCTCGAATTACGTCGGCGGTCACCGAGAATTCACTCACGTGAGGACCAGCAGTTCGCTCGACGACGCGATTTCCACACGCAGCCCGGCCTTTTCGGCTATCCGCGCCAGCGCCCGGATATCACCGGGTTCGGCGCGGGTCGATACCAGGGCCCGCGCCAGCAGCCCCTTGTGATGTTTGTTGAAATGGCTCACCACCGTGCGGCTGCCGTCCGGGCGTTCGGTCAGTACGGTCGCGGTCACCGCGCCGGGCAACCGCCCCAATTGCTGATAGGTCCCCGAACGCAGGTCGACGACCAGCTGACCGGCCGTCGCTTCCCGCAATGCCGGGGCCAGCACCGGTTTCCACAGCGAAGCCAGCGTCGGCAGGCCCGGCAGTTTCGAACCCCCCGAGAGCCGGTACCCCGGAATCGCGTCCCCCGCGCGGACGACCCCGAACAGCGCCGAACCTATCGCCAGCCGCTCCTCGGCGCGAGCGCGCTGTGTCTTGGTCAGCGAACCGGCGTCGAGCGCGTCGTAGAGCACACCGGTGTAGCGCCGCAGCGCGGGTGCGGTCGCGGCGGTCCGCAGTGACGCGTTGCGGGCGAGCGCGGTCTGCAAACCTTCCGCGCCCGCGCCGGTCGCCTTCCCCAGCCCCAATGCCACCCGCGCCGCCTCCGGGTCCGCGGCCAATTCGATCAGCTCGGTGATCAGCTTGTCCCGCACGGCGGTGAGCTGCGGTAACCACAGGGAATCCAGATCGAGCGGACCGAGAGTTCCGCCGTCGGACTTGGTTTCGGAAGGAGGCAGAATCACCAGCACGAGCCGATACGGTAATGCCCTGCAGGCATCCACGCAGCAGCGGCTAGTCTGTGCATCCGTGATCACCCGTCTCTCGCACCTGTTCCTGCGCACCCTGCGCGACGATCCCGCCGACGCCGAGGTGCCCAGCCACAAACTTCTGGTCCGCGCCGGATATGTGCGCCGGATCGCGCCGGGCGTCTATTCGTGGTTGCCGCTGGGTTTGAAGGTGCTGCGCAAGGTCGAGGACGTGGTGCGTCAGGAGATGGACGCGATCGGCGGCCAGGAGATTTCGCTGCCCGCGCTGCTGCCGCGCGAGCCGTACGAAACCACCAATCGCTGGACCGAATACGGCGACAGCCTTTTCCGTCTGCAGGACCGCAAGGGCACCGACATGCTGCTCGGACCCACCCACGAGGAATTGTTCGCCCTGACGGTCAAGGGTGAATACAACTCCTACAAGGATCTGCCGGTCACGCTGTACCAGATTCAGACCAAGTACCGCGACGAGGAACGGCCGCGTGCCGGAATTCTGCGCGGGCGCGAATTCGTCATGAAGGACTCCTATTCCTTCGATCTCGACGAGGACGGCCTGAAGGCCAGCTATGCCGCCCACCGCCAGGCATATCAGCGCATCTTCGCCCGGCTCGGGGTCGAATACGTGATCGTCGCCGCCACCTCCGGCGCGATGGGCGGCAGCGCCTCCGAGGAGTTCCTGGCCAGCAGCCCCATCGGTGAGGACACCTATGTGACCTGCCGCGAATCGGGGTACGCGGCCAATGTGGAGGCCGTGGTGACGCCCGCGCCGCCGGAGATCCCGATCGAGGGGCAGCCGGCCGCCGTCGTGCACGACACCCCGGGCACGCCGACCATCGCGTCGCTCGTCGACTGGGCCAACGACGCCGGGATCGCCGAACAGTTCGGCCGCCCGGTGACCGCCGCCGACACGTTGAAGAACGTCATGGTGAAGTTGCGCCACCCCGACGGCAAGTCCGAGATCGTCGGCATCGGCGTGCCCGGTGATCGCGAGGTCGACGCCAAGCGGCTCGGCGCGAGCCTCGAGCCCGCCGAGGTGGAGTTGCTCACCGACGAGGACTTCGCCGCCAACCCGTTCCTGGTGAAGGGGTACATCGGTCCGAAGGCGCTGCTGGACAACGGCGTTCGCTATCTGGTCGACCCGCGCGTGGTGACCGGCACGGCGTGGATCACCGGCGCCGACGCCTCCGGCAAGCATGTCGTCGGACTCGTCGCGGGCCGCGATTTCACCCCCGACGGCACGATCGAGGCCGCCGAGGTGCGCGACGGCGACCCCTCACCCGACGGCCGCGGTGTGCTGCACTCGGCGCGCGGTATCGAGATCGCCCACATCTTCCAGCTCGGCTACAAGTACACCGATGCGTTCGAGGTGGACGTGCTCGGTGAGAACGGCAAACCGGTCCGGCTCGTCCAGGGTTCCTACGGGGTCGGCGTCTCCCGGATGGTCGCGGTGATCGCGGAGCAGATGCACGACGAGAAGGGCCTGCGCTGGCCGGCCGAGGTCGCCCCCTTCGATGTGCACGTCGTCATCGCCAACAAGGACGAGGCGGCCCGCGCCGGCGCCGAGGAGGTCGTCGCCGGTCTGGACGCCCAGGGCCTCGAGGTGCTGTTCGACGACCGCACCGCCTCACCCGGCGTCAAGTTCAAGGATGCCGAATTGCTCGGCATGCCTTGGGTTCTCGTCATCGGCCGGGGCTGGGCCGACGGCAAGGTGGAACTGCGGAACCGCTTCACCGGGGAATCCGAGGACATTGCGGCGGCCGCGGCCGTCGACACTGTGCTCGCGAAGATCCGCGGCTGATCGCTCGCGTGCACCCGGTCGGCCGGACCGGGTGCACCCCGCGCCGTCCCGATGCCGGCGACGCGCCGCGCTACGGCAGCGGAAGGCAGGAGCTGCCGGTGTTCAGCCCGCTGCCCACGACGTCGACGGTGATATAGCTGCTCGACGTGTAACTGCCGGGCTTGAACTGCTGTGCCGTGATGTTCTGCCGCCCGGTGTATTTCGGCGTCCACGCCACAGTCACCGTGCCGTTCTCGGGGTGGTAGACCGGAGTGCCAGCGATAGGTTCGCCGTTACCCGGAACCGACCCGCCACTGTTGATGAATGTCACCGCGCTGCCGTCCGGCACCGGGGTGTCGACCGTCGCGGTCAGCGTGGCGGAACATCCGGTGCGCAGCCCGTCCGCCCCGGCGTCGACACGCACGCCCGTGACGTCGGCGCCGGCCACGTTCACGGCGAGCAGCGATCCGAGCGCCCCCGCGGCCGCCGCCGCACCGATCCGTCGCATCCTCACGGCCATTCCCGTTCTCCCTTCGACGTCTCTCCGCGGCATACCGGAGCACGCTACCGGTGTTGCGGGGGCCACGAGTGGGGCGCGGACCCTGGCCGCGATGTGTGCGGCCGGGCAGTCGTCGAGTGGCCGCCCGGGGCTCAGGGCTGGCCGGGGAACGGCGTGGTCGCGGGATTCACGCCGAGGATCGACTGCCAGGTGGCCAGGCGGATGGCGCATTCGGTGAGGGCCTCGGTGCCGGTGCGGCGGCGATCCGGAGTCGTGGAGTGTTCCACGACCGCACGCCACGCGACCGCGGTATCGGTTTCCACGGTGACGGCGAGTTTGGCCGCGGGGATGGGATCGTCGACCGGGAAGGGCGGGGTGTAGGCCGCGGCGGGGGCCGGGACGCTCGCGCCGGCCGCCTTCAGCGCGTCGGCGGTGGCATCGCGGCGGGCACGGTGGGTCGCGGTGAATTCGGCGACGATCTTCGCCCGCTCCGGGGACGCGTAGGCCGCGATGAGGCCGTAGGCGTAGACCGCGGTGTATTCGGCGTTCAGCGCGTCCAGCAGCGCCTGCTGATCGGTACTCACGCTGTGTCCTTTCGGGCGTGTGCGGGGCGCTGCGTGGTGACGCTGCGCTGCCGCCTCCGCGCCTGACCGCTCACGCCAGCACCACCGCCACGTGGGCGCCGCAGCAGGCGCTGATCGAGGCGAGCAGGCCGGCACGGTATCCGGTCTGGGCCGCGGCCAGTTCGGCCGCGGAGTGCTGGGAGTCGGTGAGCCGGGCCCGCAGCGCGGCGACGGTCGGCGGCGGGGTGGGAGCGGGCGGTTCGGCGACGGGTGGGGTCGCGGATTTCGGTTTCGTGCCGTCGCCGTACACGCCTACCGCGCGGTCGATTTCGGTGCGCAGCGCATCGGCGTGCTGGGCGCGCTGTGCGGCGACGACGGTCAGCGCGGCGGTGTGTTCCGGTGCGGCGGCGATCGCCGCCTTCGCCCACACGGCGTCGGTGCGCGCCGATTCCTCCTGCGACACAAGCACATCCGGTGCGGACGGCTTGTCGTCGGAACAGGCCGCGACCGCGCTCACGGCGACGAGCGCGACCACGCCGCCGCCGGCCGAGCGCAACAGCGAGCGGCGGTCGAGGCGCGGGGGGACGGTCCGATCCGGCGGCACCGGAATCACATCGAGACGGCTGGGCACGCCTACATCGTGCCAGTGATCATCACCGGCCCCCGCGCCCAGCCCGCCGGCATGCCTCGCTCGCGTCCGTTCGCGCCGGGGCCGCCGTCCGTCCGCCCAGCTGAGCCCTGGTGCCGCCGTCGGTATACGCCCCGGTCTCTCCCGCCGGCCCCGCGGAGGAATGCTCCCGTCCGGAAGGGGCGTGGCCCGTGGGACGGTCCGTTCAGCGAGCCCGAGGCGGTCCGGCGGACCGCGGGCGCGCAGAAGAACCCGACCCGGGCCGACTCGACCGGGTTGGCTGGTCCTTTACACTCTTGCAGCGCGTTACGCTAGACCTCCGGCGGAACAATCCGCGGGACATGCGCGCCGACCATGCCGGACCAGGACCAATACCGCGTCACAACTGAACCAGGAGCCGCCCCATATGCCGATGCCGACCGAGGAAAGGGTGAGCCAGCTCGTTGCTGGGCTCGTCGAACGCCGAGGGCTCGACCTCGAGGGCGTGCACATCACGGCCGCGGGCGGGCCGCAGGCGCGGGTGACGGTGACCGTCGACGGCGACGAGACCGTCGATCTGGACACGATCGCGGAAGTGAGTTCCGAGATCTCCGAAGCGCTCGACGAGGCCGCCGATGTCGGCGAAACCCCCTATCTGCTGGAAGTCACCACCCCGGGTGTCGAGCGCCCGCTGACGGCTCCGCGTCACTGGCGACGAGCTCGCGGTCGCAAGGTGCGAGTGCGGATGCGGCCGGGTGCGCAGACCCCCGACGGTCCCGCCAGCTTCGACGCCCGGGTCGGCGCGAGCACCGATACCGAGGTGGCCCTGGTGCTCGGCGGTAAACGCGCGCCCCACCGGGTGAGCGTGCCGCTGGCCGATATCGAGTCCGCGGTCGTCCAGGTGGAGTTCTCACCCCCCGGTGCGGCGGAGATGGAACTCGCCGGGGGCGTGGCCACGGGCCGCCCGGAACCGGGGGCCGCCGATCAGGCCGTCGATCCGGCCGCACCCGCCGCCCGGGAAGAACACTCAGTAGTTGCGCCGACCGAAGGGATCGTGGAATGAACATCGAAATCGAAGCCCTGCGTGCGATCGTCGCCGATAAGGGAATCTCGATGGAGACAGTGCTCTCCGCGATCGAGTCGGCTCTGCTGACCGCCTATCGGCACACCGAGGGCCATGAGCCCAACGCACGCATCGACATCAATCAGAAGACCGGCGTGGTGCGCGTGATGGCCACCGAGACCGACGCCGACGGGAACGTCGTCTCCGAATGGGACGACACTCCCGAAGGCTTCGGCCGCATCGCCGCCACCACCGCGCGCCAAGTCGTGCTGCAGCGGCTGCGCGACGCCGAGAACGAGAAATCCTTCGGTGAGTTCTCGACGCACGAGGGCGATATCGTCGGCGGCGTCGTCCAGCGCGACGCCCGGATGAACGCCCGCGGCACCGTCGTGGTGCGCATCGGCAGCGAGGCCAACGGCGCCGAGGGAGTGATCCCGCCGGCCGAGCAGGTTCCCGGCGAGACCTACGAGCACGGCGACCGCATCAAGTGCTACGTCTACGGCGTGTCTCGCGGCGCGCGCGGCCCGCAGATCACGCTGTCGCGCACGCACCCGAATCTGGTGCGCCGGCTGTTCGCGCTCGAGGTGCCCGAGATCGCCGACGGGTCGGTGGAGATCGTCGCCGTGGCCCGCGAGGCCGGCCATCGTTCCAAGATCGCGGTGCGCTCCACCGTGCCCGGCGTGAACGCCAAGGGCGCCTGTATCGGCCCGATGGGGCAGCGCGTGCGCAATGTGATGAGCGAGCTGGCGGGCGAGAAGATCGACATCATCGACTGGGCCGAGGATCCGGCCGCCTTCGTCGGGAATGCACTGAGTCCGTCCAAGGTTGTCTCGGTCACGATCGTCGATCCGGAGGCCCGTGCCGCCCGGGTCGTGGTCCCCGATTTCCAGCTGTCGCTGGCGATCGGCAAGGAAGGCCAGAACGCCCGGTTGGCCGCGCGATTGACCGGTTGGCGCATCGATATCCGCTCCGACGCCGCCCCCGACGTGGCCGGATCGCCGCGACCACACGCCCAGCACGGGTAGGTCGCGCCGGGACGGCAACGCGAGTGCGGAAGTCAACCAGGGGCTGGATGCGGAGATCGGGACATGGCAGCGGTACAGTGGACACAGGCTCAGCGCGAGTCTTCGGTATCCGCACTTTCCGCCCAGGTCGGTGCTCGGGTGAGAACCCGGACTCCCGGCCCGGTCCGGACCTGTGTCGGATGCCGGAAACGCGAGCTGGCCGCCGATCTGTTGCGGGTCGTGGCGCAATCGCCCGGCAGCGCTCCCGACAGGGACGCCGTCGTCGCGATAGTTCCCGATCCGCGGCGCAGACTTCCCGGGAGGGGTGCCTGGTTGCACCCCGTTTCGGCTTGTCTGAGCATGGCAGAGCGGCGCCGAGCGTTCGGCAGAGCGCTACGAGTGTCCGGAAAACTGGATATCTCAGCCCTGGAGCACTACGTCGAGAACAGGCACGAGCACTCATGAGCACACCGTGAAGTACCAACGATGAACGGCCATCGAAGATAACCCGAGGTCGTGCGGGCGTCCTGACCCCTGAACGGGGAGCAAGAGACTGTCGCGCTCGACCTCTCAGTGAGGAGAGCAGTGGCAGGCAAGGCCCGCGTGCACGAGTTGGCTAAAGAACTCGGTGTCACGAGCAAAGAACTACTCGCAACGCTCAAGGAGCAGGGCGAGTTCGTGAAGTCGGCGTCGTCGACGGTGGAGGCACCCGTCGCGCGTCGGCTCCGGGAGTCGTTCGCGGCGAAGTCCGCCCCGTCCAACGGCTCCGCGAAATCCTCCGCGAAACCCGGTCCCGCCCAGGCTCGTCCGGCCGCCAAGCCGGCCGCCGGTGCGACCCCGGGTCCGCGTCCCGGCCCGCGTCCGGCTCCGGCTGCGGCCCAGGCAGATTCGGCCCCCGCGGCCGAAACCCCGGCGGCGGCAGCGCGTCCCGATGCGGTGAAGCCCGGACCGGCCGTCAGGCCGGGTCCGAAACCGGCCGCTCCGGCCGCTCCGGCGGCCTCGGCGAGTGCGGCGCCCTCGGCGTCCGCCCCGTCGGCTCCGGCGCAGCAGCCCGGCGCCCGTCCGGCCCAGGGCGCGCCGCGTCCCGGCCAGCCCCGCACTCCGGGTGGGCAGCAGGGCGCGCCGCGTCCGGCGGCGCCCGGCCCCAAGCCCGGTCCGAAGACCCCGCGGGTGGGCAACAATCCGTTCTCGTCGGCGCCCGAGCGTCCGGCGCCGCGTCCGGCTCCCGGCCCGCGTCCGGGGCCCGGTCAGGGTGCGCCGCGTCCGGGTCAGGGCGGTCCGCGTCCCGGCCAGGGTGGTCCGCGTCCGGGCCCGGGTCAGGGTGCGCCGCGTCCGCCGGCCGGTCAGGGCGGTCCCCGTCCCGGTGGCCCGCGTCCGTCTCCCGGCTCGATGCCGCCCCGGCCGAATCCGGGTGCGATGCCCGCTCGTGCGGCCCGTCCGGGCCCGTCGGCGGGTCGTCCGGGTCGTCCCGGCGGTGCGCCGGGTGGCGGCGGCGGTCGTCCCGGCGGTGGTGGCGGCGGCGGTAACTACCGCGGCGGCGGCGGTGCCGGTGGCGGCGGTGGCGCGGGTGCGCCCGTGGCCGGTGGTTTCCGCGGTCGTCCCGGTGGCGGCGGTGGTCGTCCGGGTGGTGGCGGTGGTCGCGGCGGTGCCGCGGGTGCCTTCGGCCGTCCCGGTGGCGCCCCCCGCAAGGGCCGCAAGTCGAAGCGGGCGAAACGCGCCGAATACGAGAACATGCAGGCGCCGTCGGTCGGCGGTGTGCGCCTGCCGCGCGGTAACGGCGAGATCATCCGTCTCGCTCGCGGCGCGTCGCTGTCGGACTTCGCCGAGAAGATCAACGCCAACCCGGCCTCGCTGGTACAGGTGCTGTTCAACCTCGGTGAGATGGTCACCGCGACCCAGTCGGTCAACGACGAGATCTTCGAGCTGCTCGGCGGCGAGATGAACTACGTCGTGCACGTGGTCTCGCCCGAGGACGAGGACCGCGAGCTGCTGGAGAGCTTCGACCTCAGCTACGGCGAGGACGAGGGCGACGAGGAGGACCTGCAGGTCCGCCCGCCGGTCGTGACCGTCATGGGTCACGTCGACCACGGTAAGACCCGACTGCTGGACACGATCCGCAAGACCAACGTCCGCGAGGGCGAGGCCGGCGGTATCACCCAGCACATCGGCGCCTACCAGGTCCTCACCAACGTCAACGACGAAGAGCGCCTGATCACCTTCATCGACACCCCGGGTCACGAGGCGTTCACCGCCATGCGTGCCCGTGGTGCCAAGGCCACCGACATCGCGATCCTGGTGGTCGCCGCCGACGACGGCGTCATGCCGCAGACGGTGGAGGCCATCAACCACGCGCAGGCCGCGGACGTGCCGATCGTGGTGGCGGTCAACAAGATCGACAAGGAAGGCGCGAACCCGGAGAAGGTCCGCCAGCAGCTCACCGAATACAACCTGGTGGCCGAGGAGTACGGCGGCGACACCATGTTCGTCAACATCTCGGCGCGTCAGGGCACCAATATCGAAGCCCTGCTCGAGGCCGTGGTGCTGACCGCGGACGCCGCACTGGACCTGCGGGCCAACCCGGATATGGACGCCCAGGGTGTCGCCATCGAGGCGCATCTGGACCGCGGCCGTGGTCCGGTGGCCACCGTGCTGGTGCAGCGCGGTACCTTGCGCGTCGGTGACTCGATCGTGGCGGGTGACGCCTACGGTCGCGTCCGCCGCATGGTCGACGAACACGGCGAGGATGTGGACGCGGCGCTGCCGTCGCGTCCGGTGCAGGTCATCGGTTTCACCTCGGTGCCGGGCGCGGGCGACAACCTGCTCGTCGTCGAGGAGGACCGCATCGCCCGCCAGATCGCCGACCGGCGCAATGCGCGCAAGCGCAACGCTCTGGCCGCGCGCAGCCGCAAGCGGATCAGCCTGGAAGATCTGGATGCCGCTCTGAAGGAGACCTCGGAGCTCAACCTGATCCTCAAGGGCGACAACTCCGGTACGGTCGAGGCCCTCGAAGAGGCGCTGCTCGGCATCGAGATCAGCGACGAGGTCCGGCTGCGGGTCATCGACCGCGGTGTCGGTGGTGTCACCGAGACCAACGTCAACCTGGCCTCGGCGTCGAACGCGATCATCATCGGGTTCAACGTCCGGGCCGAGGGCAAGGCCACCGAACTCGCCAACCGCGAGGGTGTGGACATCCGCTACTACTCGGTGATCTACCAGGCCATCGACGAGATCGAAAAGGCCCTCAAGGGCATGCTCAAGCCGATCTACGAAGAGGCCGAACTGGGTCGCGCCGAGATCCGCGCGGTGTTCCGCTCCTCGAAGTTCGGCAACATCGCCGGCTGCATGATCACCTCCGGGACGGTCAAGCGCAACGCCAAGGCCCGTCTGCTGCGCGACAGCGTGGTGATCGCCGATACGACGATCCAGTCGCTGCGTCGCGAGAAGGACGACGCCACCGAGGTCCGCGAGGGCTTCGAATGCGGTATGACGTTGGGCTACAACGACGTCAAGGAAGGCGACATCATCGAGGCCTATGAGCTTCGGGAGAAGCCGCGCGACTGAGTCGTCCATGGTGAACGAACGTCACGTTCGGTGCAGACATCGACCGAACGTGACGTTCGTTTCGCCGGGCGCCCGTCGCGACATGTGAAGAGGTGAGCCGTTGTTCGTCGGTGCATTGGAGTTCGACATCCTGCTCGGCGATGTGCACTCGTTGAAGGAAAAGCGGTCGGTGATCCGCCCGATACTGGCCGAACTGCAGCGCTTCGGCGTCAGCGCGGTCGAGGGCGGGAATCACGATCAATACCGCCGCTCACAGTTGGGTGTCGCGCTGGTCAGCTCCGAGATGGGACATCTCACAGCGGTGCTGGACAAGTGTGAACGCCACGTGGCGGCCCGTCCGGAGTTACAGTTGCTGGCAGTACGCCGCCGCATCTTCGGACCCGAAGACTGAATGACAAGTGAGGAGGGCCCGCCATGGTGGATCAGGCCAGGGCACGCCGACTCGCGAAGCGGATCGTCACGATCGTCGGGACGGCGATCGAATACGAGATCAAGGATCCGCGGCTGCGTTTCGTCACCGTCACCGATGCCAAGGTGACCGGTGACCTGCGGGAGGCGACCGTCTATTACACGGTGATGGGTGAAACCCTCGCCGCCGAACCGGATTTCGCGGGCGCCGCGGCCGGACTGGAGAAGGCCAAGGGGGTGCTGCGCTCCAAGGTGGGCGCGGCTACCGGGATCAAGTTCACGCCGTCGCTGAGTTTCGTCCTCGACACCGTGCCGGATGCGGCGCGCGAGATGGAACAGCTGCTGGCGAAGGCCCGCGCGGCCGACGAGAAGGTGGCGCAGGTAGCGGCCAATGCCACCCATGCCGGCGACGCCGATCCCTACAAACCCGACCCCGACGAGGAAGACTGACCGCCGCGGCGGTCGATGCGGCGGACGGGCCGGGTTCGCGAGGCGGCGTCCCGGTTCTGTCGCCCGAGAATCGAGCTTGGAGATGACAGCTGTGACGTCGTCGGCGGATCCGGCCGCGGCAGTCGAGGTATTGGCGGCCGCGCGATCGGTGACCGTGCTGTGTCATGTGCAGCCGGACGCCGACACCGTCGGCAGTGGGCTGGCGCTGGCGCAGGTGCTGCATCGGCGCGGGGTGCCGGTACAGGTGTCGTTCGCCGAGCCTGCGGAACTTCCGGCATCGATGCGCTCGCTGCCGGGTGTGGAGTATCTGGTGCCGGCCGAACAGGTCGCCGCGCAGGTGGATGTGCTGGTCACCGTCGACTGCGGCAGCGTCGGGCGCCTCGGCGCGCTCGCGGACCGAATCGACGGCGCCACAACCACTGTCGTGATCGACCACCATCGCTCCAACACCCGCTTCGGCGATGTGAACCTGATCGACGAGACCGCGGAGTCCACCACCAGTGTGCTGGCGCGGCTGTTCGATGCCTGGGGCGAGGAGATCGACCGGGACATCGCGCACTGCCTGTTCGCCGGTCTGGTCACCGATACGGGGTGTTTCCGCTGGGGTGGCCCCGGCACCCATCTGCTAGCCGATCGTTTGCTGGCCACCGGAATCGACGGCGCGGGAATCACGCGCACGCTGATGGACACCCATCCCTTCGGCTGGTTGCCGATGTTGTCGCGGGTGCTCGGATCGGCGCGGCTGGAACCGCGCGCGGCCGGCGGCGCCGGACTCGTCTACGCCTTCGTCCACAGTGACGACTCCGACGGATTGCGGTCGGAGGAGGTGGAAAGCGTCATCGACGTCGTCCGGACCACCGCCGAGGCGGATGTGGCGGCGGTCTTCAAACAATCCCGCACCGATGCCGGCTGCTGGACGGTATCGCTGCGCTCGCGCGACAGCGGTGTCGGGACCGGTGATGCAGTCGACGTCGCCCGCGTCGCGACCGGTCTGGGCGGGGGCGGCCATCGCTACGCCGCCGGCTACACCACCCACGGCACCGCCGAGAACGTGGTGGGCGATCTGCTCGCGGAATTGGCGCTCGGCCGGGAGAGCTGACCATGGCGGTGGACGACGCCGTCGGCAGCTCTACCGTTCACGATGCGGGTCCCCGCCGCATTCTCGGCATCGCGATCCCGACGCTGGGAGTGCTTGTCGCCGAACCGATCTACCTGCTGTTCGATATGGCGGTGGTGGGGCGGCTGGGGGCGCTGGCGCTCGCGGGCCTCGCCGTGGGCGGTCTGATACTCGGACAGGTCAGCACGCAGTTGACGTTCCTGAGTTATGGAACCACCGCGCGCTCCGCGCGCCGCCACGGCGCCGGTGACGAGCGCGGCGCGGTCGCCGAAGGAGTGCAGGCGAGTTGGCTCGCCGTGGCGGCCGGGCTGGCGATCGTGGTTGTGCTGCAGGTGTTCGCACGACCGGTCGTGGATGTGATCGCCGGTGGCGACGATATCGCGGACGAGGCGTTGCGCTGGTTGCGGATCGCGCTGTTCGGGGTCCCGTTGATCCTGCTGACGATGGCCGGTAACGGCTGGTTGCGCGGTGTGCAGCAGACGCGGCGGCCGTTGGTGTATGTGATTGCGGGACTGGTTGTTTCGGCACTGTTGTGTCCGCTGCTCGTGCACGGCCTGCTGGGCGCGCCCCGGATGGAACTGGCCGGCTCGGCGGTGGCCAATGTGGCCGGGCAGATGGTTTCGGGCGGATTGTTCGTGGCCGCGCTGGTGCGCCGGCGGGTGCCGCTGCGCCCGCATCCGCGGGTCATGCGCGCGCAGCTGGTGCTCGGCCGGGATCTGATCGTCCGGAGTCTGGCGTTCCAGGCCTGTTTCGTCTCCGCCGGCGCGGTCGCCGCCCGGTTCGGCGCCGCCTCGGTGGCCGCCCACCAGCTCGTGCTGCAGCTGTGGAATTTCCTTGCCTTGACACTGGATTCGCTGGCCATCGCGGCGCAGACCCTCACCGGTGCGGCGCTGGGCTCCGGTGACGCCTCCGGCGCGCGCGTGCTGGCGCGCCGGATCACGTTGTGGTCCACCCTCTTCGCGGTAGTGCTCGCGGTGGTCTTCGCCGCCGGGTACACCGTTATCCCCCAGGTGTTCACCGACGATCCGGCGGTCCTGGATCGGGTGCGTGTCATCTGGTGGTTCTTCGTGCCACTCATTCCCGCCGCCGGGGTGGTCTTCGCACTCGACGGCGTACTGCTGGGCGCGGGCGACGCCTCGTATCTGCGCAACACGACGATGGCCGCGGCGCTGCTGGGTTTCCTGCCCGCCATCTGGCTGTCGCTGAGCTTCGACTGGGGTATCTCCGGAATCTGGTCCGGGCTGAGCGCGTTCATCCTGCTGCGCATGATCGCGGTCGGCGCTCGCGCGCTGTCGGGACGCTGGGCCCGGACCGGAACCGAGATTCCCCGGTCGGTATGACCGCGCATCGCGAGCCCGGTCGATGGTCGCGGCGCCTGTTCGCCGACTCCGGAGCCGGGTATGTCCGCACGCGTGGGCCGGGTGTGCTCGCACGACGATGATCATGGGATGGTGGAACGGTGATGCCTAAGTTGATGGCGGTGAGCGATATCCATGTCGGTCATCAGGGGAACAAACCGGTGGTCGAGCAGATCCGCGCGGATTCGCCGGAGGACTGGCTGATCGTCGCCGGCGACGTGGGGGAGAAGACCGACGACATTCGCTGGGCGCTGCGCACCCTGCGCGAACGCTTCGCCAAGGTGATCTGGGTTCCGGGCAATCACGAATTGTGGACGACCACCAAGGATCCCGTGCAGATCAAGGGTGCTCCCCGGTACGACTATCTGGTTGCCCTGTGCCGCGACCTCGATGTGGTGACCCCGGAGGACGAGTTCCCGGTGTGGGAGGGCGCGGGCGCCGAACAGTACGGCGGACGGGTGACGATCGCGCCGCTGTTCATCCTCTACGACTATTCGTGGATGCCCGAGGGCGCGCACACCAAGGCGGAGGCCCTGACCATCGCCCGGGACCGCAATGTGGTCGCCACCGACGAATTCCTGCTGGCCAGCGACCCCTATCTGACGCGTGACGCCTGGTGCCGGGCCCGCGTCCAGTACAGCAAGCGCCGGCTCGACGCGCTGGAGCCCGACACCGCGGTGGTGCTGATCAACCACTTCCCGATGCTGCGCGAACCCACCCGGATGCTGTTCTATCCGGAGTTCGCGCTGTGGTGCGGCACCGAGGACACCGCCGACTGGCATACCCGCTACAACGTCGTGTGCTCGGTCTACGGCCACCTGCACATTCCGCGCACCACCTTTTACGACGGTGTCCGGTTCGAGGAGGTCTCCCTCGGCTATCCGCGCGAATGGCAACGCCGCGGGCTCCCGGACAAACTACTGCGCCAGATCCTGCCCGCCCCCGAATACGGTCCCGGCGACCTCAACGAATGGGGTGGCCACTTCAAGATCACCCCGGAGATGCGGGAAGCCGCCGCGGAGATGCGCCGTCTCGCCGACCGCCGCCGCGGCGTGCGCTGACCTGGCGCTTCACCACGGCCGCCGGCGCGCCCCCCGATAGTCCAGGCAGCCGCCGCCGGGCCGGCTCGCCGGGTGGGTTTCGGTGTGCTCGCGATAGATTCGCAGGCCCTCGCGAATTTTCCACGCGGCCCGCTCGAGCTGATCGGGGGTCAGCGCCTTGTCGAAGGCCGCCGCGTCGACGAGTTGGGCTCGTACCTGTTCCAGGTTCAGTCGTGCGTACTCCAGCGGGGTGAGCTCCATGCGCGGGAGACTACTCCACTTCGAACATACTTTCGATACCCCTGCTGCGACGGGCGGCTCTGCGGAGTCCGGCTAGGCTCGTAGCGCAGACAGGGGCGACTCAGGAGGCGGTCATCGAGGAACAGGCGCGCGTCATCGGCAGCATTCTGCCCGCGGGAGTGGCCGCGGCGGAGCTGTTGCGGTATCCGGAGGATCTGAAACCGCATCCCGGTGAGGAACATCTGATCGCGCAGTCCGTCGAGAAGCGGCGGCGCGATTTCATCGGCGCCCGGCACTGTGCGCGGCTGGCGCTGGCCCAGCTCGGCGAACCGCCGGTGGCGATCGGTAAGGGCGAGCGCGGGATGCCGCTGTTCCCGCGCGGGGTGGTCGGCAGTCTCACCCACTGCGACGGTTACCGGGCGGCGGTGCTGGCACATCGGCTGCGCTGGCGGTCGGTCGGCATCGACGCCGAACCGCACGACACGCTGCCCGAAGGCGTGCTGGACTCGGTGAGCCTGCCCGCCGAGCGAGACTGGCTGCGCGGCGCGATCCCCGCCACCGGACTGCATATGGACCGGCTGCTGTTCTGCGCGAAGGAGGCCACCTACAAGGCGTGGTTCCCGCTCACGCAGCGCTGGCTCGGTTTCGAGGACGCCCACATCACCTTCACCGTCGACGACACCGGTACCGCCGGCACCTTCCGCAGTGCGTTGCTGGTTCCCGGGCAGACCGTCGACGGCGGTGCGCCGCTGACCGCCTTCGACGGACGCTGGACGATCACCGACGGGCTGATCCTGACCGCGATCGTGGCCGGCTGATGGCCGAACGCGAGGCGGTCGTCGATCCGCTCGGCGGGCTGCTCATCATCGACAAGGACGGCGGGCAGACCAGCCACGACGTGGTCGCGCGCTGCCGGAAGATCCTGCGCACCAGGAAGGTCGGCCACGCCGGCACCCTCGACCCGATGGCCACCGGCGTGCTGGTGCTCGGTGTCGAGCGCGCCACCAAACTGCTGGGCCTGCTGAGCCTGACCACCAAGTCCTACGCCGCGACCGTCCGCCTCGGCCAGGCCACCGTCACCGACGATGCCGAGGGGGAGGTGCTGGCCACCATCCCCGCCGCCCATGTCGCCGACGTCGATATCGCCGCCGCCGTCGCCGCGCTCACCGGCGATATCGAGCAGGTGCCCTCGACGGTCAGCGCGATCAAGGTCAACGGCGAACGGGCGTACGCGCGCGCCCGGGCCGGCGAGCAGGTGGAACTGGCTGCCCGGCCGGTCACGGTCTCCCGGTTCGACATTCTGGGTCGTCGTGATATCGACACCGGCGCAACGACATTCGTCGATCTGGACGTCGAGGTCGACTGCTCTTCGGGCACCTACATCCGTGCCCTGGCCCGCGATCTCGGCGCCGCGCTGGGGGTCGGTGGACATCTGACCGCGTTGCGTCGGACCCGGGTCGGCCCGTTCACGCTCGAACACGCCCGCACCGTGGATCAGCTCGCCGACGATCCGAGCCTGAATCTCGACGTCGATGCCGCTGTGCGCCTTGCCTTCCCGCATCGGGAGATCGACGCCGACCAAGCCGAATCGTTGCGCGACGGTCGCTGGCTGGATCCGGTCGGCGTGCGCGGTGTGCACGCGGCCACGACCGCCGACGGCCGGACCATCGCCCTGCTGGAGGAGAAGGGGAAGCGCTCCTCGCCGGTCTTCGTGGTGCGCCCGCGCGGGCTCATCGACTGAGACGCCGGCTACTCCTCGCCGCCGGCCTGCTCCCGGAGTCGTTCGACGGCATCGCGCATATGCCCGGCCAGCAATTCGCGAACGTGATCCGGCGGGTCGGCGGCGATCGCCTCGCGGAGGGCGATGTGTTCACGGACCTGCTCGCCGAGGTCGGTGTAGGTGGTCTGCAACGCGCCCAGGCACATTCGCGTCTCGATCAGGAGGGTCCGCGCCGCGCGCACCAGCCGCGGACTGTCGGCGCTGGTCACCAGGGCCTGGTGGAAAGAATGGTCGGACTCGGTGACGCCGGTGGCATCACCCCGCGCGGCGCAGGCCTGCATGTCGGCGACACTGGTTTCCAGTGCCGCGTAGGCGATCTCGCGGCGGCCGTCCAGGACCAGATCCAGCGCGCCGCCCTCGATCGCGGTGCGAGCCCGGTAGATGTCCACGACGTCGTCGAGACTCAGTTCGATGACGAAGATGCCGCGGTGGCGCACGCTGTGCAGCAGCCCCTCCGAGACCAGCCGCTGCATGGCCTCGCGCACCGGCCCGCGGGAGACGTCGAATTGCGTGGCCAGATCGGCCTCGACCAGCTGGGTACCGGGCGCGACCGTGCCGTGCATGATCGCCGTGCGCAGCCGGTCGGCGATCATTTCCGCCGTGGACTGCCGATTCACGGGTTCGAACTCAATCACCGACATGAATCGGCCTTTCCGAGAAGAGCGTCCCGAGCCCCGGTCCGGACGGCGGCGACACGGCGGGCAGCTCCGCCAGTCGCAACCCCTGCCAGACGGTGACCTGGTTCGCGGTGAGTACCGGCTTGCCGAGCGCTGATTCCAGCTCCGGAAGCAGTTGTATCGTATGCATCGCGGTATCGGGAACGAGCAACGCCTCGGCGTCGGGATGATCGTTCGCCGCCGCCAGCGTCAGAACCTGCTCCGGGGTGAGGGTGCCCACTTCGGCGGCGGTGTCGATTCCGGCGCTCGACATCGAGACCACCCGGATATCCGCCGCGGCGAGGAAATCCACGAACAGGGTAGCCACCTCGTCCGGATAGCTGGCGCAGACCGCCACGTCGCGGACACCGATCGCGCGCACCGCATCCACGAACGCGAAACTGGTACTCGACGCGGGAACTCCGCAGTCGCGGGCGAGCCGGTCCACCTGATCGCGCGCCCCCAGCGGGCCGTAGACGAAACTGCCCGACGTGCAGGCCCACACCACCGCCCGCGGTTCGAAGGGCGCGAGCAGTCGCGCACCCTCGCGCAACTTCTCCGGACTGCCGAGGTCGAGCAGCTCCGGCACCGCGTGCAGATCGGTGCCGTAGATGTGCGTGACCCGCAGATCCACGCCGAGTTGTGCCGCGGCCCAGGGATATTCGTCCTCGGCGGCGTGGTCGGGGTAGATGAAGCCGACGGTCGGTAGCCGTTGCACAGCGCCTCCTAGAAAACGTTCTGCAGCCATTTGCCGGGACCCATCATCGGCAGTTTCATCCGTCCCAGGCAGGCCCACATGGTCAGTTGGTTGGCGGTCAGGACCGGCTTGCCGAGAAGTCGTTCCAGCGGCTCGACCAGGTCGTAGGTGGGGAGGTTGGTGCAGCTGACGAAGATGGCCTGGGCGGCGGGATCGTCGGCGGCCATGATGCGTTCGGCGATGGTGCGGTAGCCGACCTTCCAGATGCCGCCGCCCAGCCCGAGATGGTCCGACCGCAGCACCTCGCAGCCGGCCTCGTGCAGGTACTCGTGCAGTTTCCCGGTGAGGATGTCGTCGTAGGGCGTGATGACCGACAGCCGGGACAACTCCAATTTGCGCACCGCTTCGATCAGCGCGCCGGAGGTGGTGATCGCGTCCCGGGCGCCGGCCCGGCAGATGGTGTCGCGCAGCGACCGTTCGTAGGCCAGCCCTTTGATGAAGCTGCCCGAGGTGCACAGATAGGCGATGACCTCGGGCTCGACGTGCAGGACGTTGCGGGTGGCGGCGGTGAGATGTGCTGCGTCGGAAACCAATTCGGCCATTTCGAAGGAGACCGGCACCGGTTCATAGGGCGTGCGCGCGAGATGCAGGCTCACCTCGAGTGGCGCCCACCGCCACAGTTCGCGCTCCAGTGCCAGGTCGAACGGCGCGATGATCCCGATACCTCGTTGCGCGACAGGTCCGTCCAACTCGGGAAAATTCAGTTCCACGAGGGCCCCTCTCGCGTTCGGGCGACGAACCTCCGCACACAATCGGATTGTTGACAAGCATACGATGGGTTTTTAGCCTGTCAATATGAACGCGGGCCCAGTTGTCACCGTCCTGCACGACGGCGTCGAGCCCGACGCGGCATATCTGCGTCCGGTGTCGCAGCAGGCCAGCGTTCGCTTCGCCGACGGTGCGGAACTCGCGGACGCGTTGCCCGGCGCAGAGGCGTTGTTCGTCTACGACTTCCAGAGCACCGCCCTGCCCGGCGCCTGGCATCGCGCCGACCGGTTGCGGTGGGTTCATGTCGGAGCCACCGGCGTCGATGCCGTGATGTTCGACGAACTGATCGACAGCGATGTGCTGGTGACCAACACCCGCGGCCTGTTCGATCAGCCCATCGCGGAGTACGTGCTGGCACAGATCCTCGCCTTCGCCAAGGATCTGCCCGAATCGCTGCGTCTGCAGCGGCGCCACCAATGGCACCATCGCGAATCCGAGCGCGTCGCCGGAGCCGCGGCGCTGGTGGTCGGCACCGGCTCCATCGGACGCGCCATCGCCCGCCTGCTGCGGGCCGCGGGTATGCGGGTCCGCGGGCTGGGCCGCACCGCCCGCACCGGCGATCCCGATTTCGGTACCGTCGCAACCGATCTGCACGCCGAACTACCCGGCGCCGACTACGTGATCTGCGTGGCGCCGCTGACGCCGCAGACCCGGCATCTGTTCGACGCGAACGCGTTCGCGGCGATGAAACCGCATGCGCGTTTCATCAACGTGGGCCGAGGGGAATCGGTCGTCACCGACGATCTGGTCGCCGCGCTGCGCGGTGGCGCGCTCGCCGGTGCGGCGCTGGACGTGGTCGATCCGGAACCGCTGCCGGCTGGTCATCCGCTGTGGGATCTGCCGAATGTGGTTGTCACCCCGCACAACAGCGGCGACTTCATCGGCTGGCGGTCGGAGATCGTCGCCGCGTTCACCGACAACTTCCAGCGCTGGATCACCGGTCAGCCCCTACAGAATGTGGTCGACAAGAAGCTGGGTTACGTGCCCAGCTGAAGGGAGTCACGATGGCCCACCCCGGAACCGGGACCGACCCCTCGGCGATGACCGCGGCCGAGTTGGCCTCCGCCTATTCGGCCGGGGCGTTGTCTCCCGTCGAGGCCACGCAGGCGGCGCTGGACGCGATCGCCGCGCGCGACGACGTCCTCAACGCCTACTGCCTGGTCGATTCCGAGCGAGCGTTGATCCAGGCAAAGGAATCCGAAATCCGCTGGAACAACGGACATGCGCAGGGACTGCTCGACGGCGTGCCGATCTCGATCAAGGATGTTTTCCTCACCCAGGGATGGCCCACTCTGCGCGGGTCGACCTCCATCCGACCGGACGCGCCGTGGCCGGTCGACAGCCCCGCGACCGCGCGGCTGCGCGAGGACGGTCTGGTCTTCCTGGGCAAGACCACCACGCCGGAGCTCGCCTGGAAGGCGACCACCGACAGCGCGCTCACCGGCATCACCCGCAATCCGGTGGATCCCGCTATGACATCCGGCGGTTCCTCCGGCGGTTCGGCGGTGGCGGTCGCGGCCGGGATGGGGCCGGTATCGATCGGCACCGACGGCGGCGGCAGTGTGCGGATCCCCGCGTCGTTCTGCGGTGTCGTGGGTTTCAAGCCGACCCATGGGCGCATCCCGCTGTATCCGGCCAGTCCGTTCGGACCGCTGGCGCATGCCGGGCCCATCGCCCGAACGGTGGAGGATGTGGCGCTGTTGATGGACATCCTGTCCCTGCCCGATCCGCGGGATCCGACCGCGGGCGCACCACCGCTGACGACCTTCCGGGGTGAGCTCCAGCGTGAGGTGCGCGGAGCGACGGTCGGCTATTCGGCGAATCTCGGCTTCGCCCAGGTGGATCCGGAGGTCGCGGCGGTCGTCGCGGCGGCCGTGCGGAAGCTGGACGAGGCCGGCTTGCGGGTGGTGGAGGCGGATCCGGGCTTCGCCGATCCGCGGGAGGCGTTCGAACGGATGTGGGCGGCCGGCGCGGCGACCCTGCTGTCGACCTTCCCCCCGGGTTCGCGCGACCGCGTCGATCCCGGATTGGGGGCCATGTGGGATCGCGGTCTGGCGCTCGGCGCGGTCGACTATCTGAACGCCCGCGCGGTGGCCGCCGAAATCGGAATCGCCATGGGCGCCTTCCACACCGTCTACGACGTGCTGATCACACCGACGATGCCGATCACCGCCTTCGAGGCCGGATACGATGTGCCGCCGGGCAGTTCGATGGACAGTTGGCCGCAGTGGACGCCGTTCACCTATCCGTTCAACCTCACCCAGCAACCGGCGATCAGCATTCCGGCGGGCACGACCGCCGCGGGGATGCCGGTGGGATTGCAGATCGTCGGCCCGCGCCACTCCGACGATTTCGTCCTGGCCCTGGCCCGCTTCGCCGAACTGGTTGTGGGCTGAATCCGGGGCGAGCGGGCCCCGTCGCAACCGCTGGTGCCGTGCTGCGCTCCTAATCGGTGGTCGACCGAGACACCGCCCGGAAACCCGTGTCACCGATCACGATCGCGCCAGGACCGTCCAACCGTCCTGCCTCGTAAACGGCCTCGTCGAGATGGGTTGACATCAGAAGCATCCATGCCTCCCACGGAGTTCCCGCCCCCAACGGTCCACCAGATTCCGCTGACAAGCGGGTGTAGTAATCGCGCAACTCCCCGTTGGTCACCCTGAATACCAAGGCAGGGTCGACCGGCACCTCGCGGACCGCCGTGATGCGCAATCTCCCCGCCTCATCCCGGTCGACCCGATACCCGGCTTCCGCACCGGCGCGGATCACCGACTCCACGAGTTCGTCAGCACTCGGCTCAGACTTGTCCACGGCATGCTCCTCCAGGAAAAGCGGTGACCACTTGCCCGTTCTCGGCCACGATCACGGTGGGCTGGACCGTCTTCACGATCGCTCCGGTGACGTGGTTGACCAGATAGATCTGGCCGGTGTAACAGTACTTGCCGGAGCCTTGCGGGCCATGCCAGTCAGGGGCGTCGTGTGCCTTCGCGATAGCCATATCGGCTATGTCGCGCCAGTTGCGGCCCTCGATATCCGCGAGCCCCTCCCACTCCGCCTGGTGCCTATCCTGGATATGGCGGTATCCGTAACTCTTATTCCCGCACAACAGTTTCCACTCGCCATAGGTGGTGACCACCTTCGACTCGTCGGTCCTGATCCCACAGGCGCCCCAAGGCGACGAGGCATAGGCCACTGGGTCGGGTGCGGACAGCACCATCGGGGCGGCCAGTGCGGCCGCGGCCATGACGAATGCACGAATCTTCACTTTGCGTCCCCCTCCATCGAGCACCGATCGGTGCCGATCCGTGTCGTCACCGCCCCCTGCGGTGACTCCACGGATCAGAGTAGGACTGTCGACGAGATCCGCCAACCGAATTTCCGAGCGGCCATGAAATCGATTGCCGGCGTGGTGGTTCAGATCAGATGTCTTGGCCTGCGTCGAGAGACCTTGTGAAAGACAGGGTTTCGCCCTCCACCCCGCGTAGCCACAGCGCGTTGCATGCCGCGGCCAGTTCGGGCAGGCCCTCTTCGATGGTCGCGAAGACGTTGCCGGGCACCCAGCCCATATCGCCGTTGATCAGCAGGTTGTTGCGGTCGTAGAACAGGGCCAGGTCGGTGGCGCCCTGTTCGGCGTGCGCGGCCGAACCGGGTTCGTAGCCGTAGGCCGGGTTGCCGATCTCCCACGGTTCGAAATCGAACAGGCAGACGTCGCCGGGAATCGGTGTGACCGTGGGGTTTTCGCGATGGGGGGCCGCCGTGATGCGCGGCACCAGGGTGTACACCTCGTTGCGCGCGTATTTGGCGTGGAACGCGTCGCCCTCCTGGGGCAGGGCGTCCCAGACGGCCGCGCAGGTGCGGGGCGCCTGGTCGTCCAGCAGTCGCGCCCGGCAGCGCACGCCGGCCTTGGTGAGGGTGATGGTGAGGTATCGGGCCATCGGGATCTCCTGTTCCGATCGGATGCCGGTGCGGCGCTACAGCTCGTCGAGGACTCCGATCCAGAGCGCCAGTGCCTCGTCGACCTGTTCGGAAGTCACGATCAGCGGCGGGATCATCCGCACGACATTGCTGTAGGCGCCGCAGGTCAATAGGAGCAGGCCACGCTGCGCCGCCAGCTGCTGCGCGGCCGCAGCCGTCGCGGTATCGGGGTCACCTGTGGCCGTGGTGAATTCGCTTCCGACGAGCAGTCCCAGGCCGCGCACATCACCGATCGCCTTGGTGGCCGCGGCCCGCGCTCCGGCCAGCAGTTGCGTGCCGCGGGCGGCGGCGTTGTCCACCAGCCCTTCCGATTCGATCACGTCGATCGTGGCGACCGCGGCCGCGCACGCCACCGCATTGCCGCCGTAGGTGCCGCCCTGGGACCCGGGCCAGGCCTTGGCCATCAGTTCCTGCGGCGCGGCGATTCCGGACAACGGGAATCCGCTCGCCAATCCCTTGGCGATGGTGATGACATCGGCTTGCACGTCGAAATGCTGATGTCCGAAGAACTTTCCGGTGCGTCCGAAACCGGTCTGGATCTCGTCGAAGATCAGCAGGATGCCGTGCCGGTCGGCGCGTTCGCGCAGGCCCTGGAAGAACCGGGTGTTGCCCGGGATGTAGCCGCCCTCGCCGAGCACCGGCTCGACGACGAACGCCGCCGTTTCGGCGGGCGCGGTCAGCGTGGTCAGGATGTAGTCGAGCTCGCGCAGCGCGAAGTCGGTGGCTTCCTCCTCCGACCAGCCGTAGCGGTAGGCGGTGGGGAACGGGGCCACGTGGACGCCGCCCATGAGCGGGCTGAAGCCGGCCGAGAACCGGGTTCCGGAGGTGGTCATGGTCGCGGCGGCGACCGTGCGGCCGTGGAAACCGCCGTGGAAGACCACCACGTTCGGCCGGCCGGTGGCCTGCCGGGCCAGCCGCAGCGCCGCCTCCACCGCCTCGCTTCCGGAATTGGCGAAGAACACCGAATTCAGATGCACGGGAAGCACATCGGCTAGTCGTTCGGTCAGCCGGAGCAGCGGCCGGTGCATGACCGTCGTGTATTGGCCGTGGATGAGGCTGCCGATCTGCTCGCGCGCGGCCTCCACCACCCGCGGATGACAGTGCCCGGTGCTGGTGACGCCGATCCCGGCGGTGAAGTCGAGGTACCGGCGCCCGTCGGTGCCGTACAGGTAGCAGCCCTCGCCGTGATCGACGGTGACCGGCGTGGCCTGCCGGAGAACGGGGGAAAGTGCAGTCATGGTGATCCGCCTCCCGGCGACGGGAAATCCGGCGTACGACGGCCGGATTCTTATTGTCGGATTGTTGACAATGTGTATAACATGACCGCGATGGTGACGGCAATGACAGCGCTGATGCGAGATGCTGTTCCGAGCTGAGGGGCGAGCGATGACGCACACCGTGACGGAATCGGACGAGGCGACGATCGCCGCGATCGACAGCGTGCCGACCGGCCTGTTCATCGGCGGCCGATGGCGCGAGACCGCCGCGCAGCTGCCGGTCGAGGATCCGGCCACCGGGCAGACGCTGACCGCGGTCGCCGACGCCGCGCCCGAGGACGGCGTCGCCGCGCTGGCCGCCGCCGCGGCGGCACAGGGCGCCTGGGCGGATGTGCCCGCGCGAACCCGGTCCGAGATCCTGATGCGCGCCCACCGGGCGCTGCTCGACGACGCCGAGCGGCTCGCCCGCATCGCCACCGCCGAGATGGGTAAGCCGCTGGCCGAGGCGCGCGGCGAGGTCGCGTACGCGGCGGAGTTCTTCCGCTGGTTCGCCGAGGAGGCGGTGCGGCTGGACGGCGGATACATGCCGGCGCCGGCCGGTGGGTCCCGCTTCGTGGTGGCGCGCCGGCCGGTCGGGCCGAGCATCCTGATCACCCCGTGGAATTTCCCGATGGCGATGGCGACCCGCAAGATCGGCCCGGCGCTGGCCGCGGGCTGCACATGTGTCGTCAAACCCGCCGAGCAGACCCCGCTGTGCACCCTGGCGATCGCCGAAATACTTTCCGCCGCAGGCGTTCCCGACGGGGTGGTCAATGTCGTGACTACCTCCGATCCGGCGGCGGTGACCGGCGCGATGATCGCCGACCCCCGCTCGCGCAAGCTGTCGTTCACCGGATCTACCGCGGTCGGCAAGATCCTGCTGGAACAGTGCGCGAAATCGGTCATGCGCACCTCGATGGAACTGGGTGGCAACGCACCCCTGATCGTGTTCGACGACGCCGATCTCGACACCGCGGTCGAAGGGGCGCTCGCGGCGAAGATGCGCAATATCGGTCAGGCCTGCACCGCGGCGAACCGGATCTATCTGCAGCGCGGCATCGCCGAGGAGTTCACCCGCCGCTTCACCGAGCGGATGGCGGCGCTGCCGATGGGACGGGGCGCCGACCCGGGCGTGGTGGTCGGACCGCTGATCGACGCCGCCGCCGTGGCGAAGGTATCGGAACTGGTCGCCGACGCGCGCCGACGCGGCGCCACCGTCCTGCTCGGTGGGACCGCCGCCGAGGGGCCCGGATACTTCTATCCGCCCACGGTGCTGACCGGCGTCCCGGACGACGCCGCGATGTTCGGCACCGAAATCTTCGGCCCCGTAGCGGGTTTGTCGATCTTCGATACCGAGGACGAGGTGATCGAACGCGCCGACGACACCCCGTACGGACTGGTGGCCTACGTGTTCACGGAGAATCTGCGGCGCGGATTGCGGGTGAGCGAGGCGCTCGACACCGGAATGGTCGGCCTCAATCAGGGCGTGGTGTCGAATCCCGCGGCGCCGTTCGGCGGGGTGAAGGAATCGGGTCTCGGACGCGAGGGCGGCTTCGGCGGCATCGACGAATTCCTCGAGACCAAATACATCGGTGTGGCACTGTGATGCCGATGTATCGCATTGCCACCATTCCCGGCGACGGTATCGGCGTGGACGTCACGGCCGAGGCGGTCAAGGTTCTCGACGCGGTGCTGCCCGGCATCGCCTGGACCGAATTCGACTGGTCCTGTGAGCAGTATCTGCGCACCGGCGCCATGATGCCCGACGACGGTCCGCAGCAGCTCGCCGCTTTCGACGCGATTCTGCTCGGCGCCGTGGGATTTCCCGGTGTCGCCGATCATATTTCGCTGTGGGGCCTGCTGATCCCGCTGCGCCGCGCCTTCGGGCAGTACGTGAATCTGCGCCCGGTCCGGCTGCTGCCCGGCACCGAATCCGCGTTGCGCGGGCGCGGCGCGGACGATCTCGACATTCTCATCGTGCGGGAGAATTCCGAGGGCGAGTACTCCGCGATCGGCGGAATACACAACCCCGGGCGGCCCGACGAATTCGTGGTTCAGGAATCGATATTCACCCGTACCGGATGTGAACGCATCATCCGGTACGCCTTCGAACAGGCCCGGCGCCGCGATCGCAGACTGTGTTCAGCCACCAAATCCAACGGCCTCATCCATTCGATGCCGTACTGGGACAGCGTATTCGAGCGGATCGCCGCCGAGTATCCGGATGTCGAGACGCGGCAGATGCATGTGGACGCGCTGGCCGCCGAGATCGTGTTGCATCCGGATCGGCTCGACGTGATCGTCGGTTCGAATCTGTTCGGCGACATCCTCTCCGACCTCGCCGCCGCCGTGACCGGAGGGCTCGGGCTCGCCCCGTCGGGGAATATCAATCCCGAGCGCGACGCGCCCTCGATGTTCGAGGCGGTGCACGGCAGCGCGCCCGATATCGCGGGGATGGGTATCGCCGATCCGGTGGCACAGATCCTTGCCGGCGCGATGATGCTCGACCACTTGGGCGAATCCGCGGCGGCCGCGGCCGTCGACCGCGCGGTCTGCGATGTGCTCGCCGAGGGGAAGGTCCTCACACCGGATCTGGGCGGTACGGCGACCACGGCCGATCTCGGCACCGCGATCGCCGAGCGGGCCACGGCCCTCGTCGCGCACTAGGGGCGGCGATACATAAGGTCAGGACGTCAGCCAGATCGCTTCTGCCGCAGGGCTTCCCAGATCGATGGTCTGCTCGCCGATCCGCACGGCGATGGTGCCGGCGAAATCGCGCCGCTCCACCACGGTGATCACGGTGTCCAGCGCGATGCCGACGGAATCGAAATACCGCAGCATGGCGGGATCGAAATCGGAGATGCGCGCCACCCGGCCGGACTGTCCGGCCTGGAAGTCGCTGAGCTGATGGGCCTGTCTCTTATACACATCTGACGCTGCC